>NZ_KV802698.1:308169-376601 GCF_001810785.1 Streptococcus sp. HMSC073F11 | reverse complement strand
GAATCTGCTTTAGATTGTCCTCAATGAGTCCGAAGAATTTCTCACGCTCCTTGTTCTGAAAGTGAAAAAGTAAGAGCTGATAGAGATGATAGTGGTGTTTCAAGTCTTCTGAATAGCTCAAAATCTTGTCTAGAATTTCTTTATTCGTTAAGTGCATACGAAAAGTAGGGCGATAAAATCGTTTATCACTCAATTTACGACTATCCTGCTGGATGAGCTTCCAGTAGCGTTTAATAGCCTTGTATTCATGGGATTTTCGCTCAAATTGATTCATGATTTGAAAACGGACACGACTCATAGCACGGCTAAGATGTTGGATAATATGGAATCGATCTAGAACGATTTTAGCATTTGTGAGTGAAACAGTCTGGGAGACTGTTTCAGCATGAGCCTAGAAATTCGAAAGCGAAGCTGTTTAGCCAAGTTATAGTAAGGACTAAACATATCTCACCTGACAACGAACAGCTCGATTGTAGCGTAGAAAGTGATCTCGGATGACAGCTTGTGTTCTCCTCTCAAGAACAGTGATAATATTGAGCTTTTCATTATAGATTCTATGGAACTTTTTCTACTCTTAGTGATTGTGTTTAAATTTTAAAGTTGACATATCTTTTGTTTTGTTATATAATCATATAAATTTAATATAAAACTGATTTAAAAAAATCTAGAAAGTGTGATTATCATGAAAAAGAAAAATATAGCTGGTCTTTTAACTGTCTGTAGTTCTGCTCTTCTCTTTTCTATCATCCCGAGATATACATTTGCAGACAGTCAATCTACATTAAAGCCTGCTCATGATGGTGGAACTAATATTGCTTTTGTAGATAAGAATGACTTATCTCAAGATGAACAACGTCTCATTCGTCCAATACAGAATGGAGAGAAAGTGAAGTCGTGTTCTATTTATCGTTTAGTTTATGAAAAAGTAGAATCTGCACCTAGTTTCCTTGAAAAAGAGATTTCGAAGGAACTACCAAATACAGGTAGTGTTATCTCATGGGGAAGTTTCTTTTTAGGTACTTCATTGATGAGTGCTGGCTTATTTGCCATTGTTAAGAATCGTAGAGGGAAGCAATTTCTTGTTCTTTTATTAGCTGGAGGTTCTTTAATAACATACGGAGTTGTAAGTGCCTCACAAACTATGTCAGAAATTTCCTCTCGTATCATGATAGCAGAAGGGGAAAATTTAGAAGCTCCAGCAATTGATCAATATCGTTTCGTGGGTATAATTGAAACTGAGGGACAATGTCAAATTATCAGTCTCCCACCTACTTCAAGTCCAAATACTCCAAGTTTTACAGAAGAACCACCGACTCCACGTATACCTAATACACCTGATCCTTTACCAACACCAGGTACTTCAGAATATCCTACTCTGCCAGAACATAAACTAGGAATTCCTTTAGTAATGGATAAGCCTATTTTAACTGAAGAGGATATACCAAAGATTCCTGAACCACCTGTTGTGCAAGAATTACCGGAGTTAGAAATTCCAAATATACCAACTCCTCCAGTTCAACCCGAATTACCAAGTATTGAACCTAAAGATATACCAGATAATCCACCTGCTACTTTAGAAAAACCTATTGGAAAAATTAGTCAATCAAGAGTACATGTTAGAATTGAAACATATTGGAAAACATATAATGGTTTAGTTCCTCTTCGTCATGGAAATCAACCAGATAGTTCTAATTTTGTAGATTTAGGTGAGTATGATGTTTATGAAAATATTGATGAAGTAAATTCAAAATTAGAGAAAAATAGTGATTTAATTCCGTCGTTAGTTCATAATACTTATAATATAGATGCTATGCAAGAGTTAAGAAAAGCTACAGGACGTCGATATTTTGGTGGACATTATATTGGTCTTGTTGATGATAGTGATCCAACAAGCGGAAGTTTTACAGAAGGTAAAGATATTGTTATTAAAATGATGTTTGTAGCGCAGTCACCACAGTAATGGGATAAGAATTTTTTATGTTGATAGCGAACTATTCAAAGATGAAGCTTAAAGTGCCAAACCAACTTCATTATTAATAAAAGTGTAAGTTAATCTGATAAAATTACAACCACTCATCAAACGGGTGGTTTGTACCATGACTATAAGCCCAAATTACCAGCCAGCGCCTAAAGAACTTTCTTCAAGCCGCACCTTTTGACTTTCTCATCAACACAGAAAGAGCCACATAAAAACTAGAACTGACTGCCAGTTCTAGTTTTTATATTAGTATTTTCTAAATCGTTGGTAACGCTCTTCCAACAACTCTTCTAGCGGTTTTTGTGAAAGTCTAGCTAGCTCAGCTTGGAGTTCTTTTTTAACATTCTTAATCAGTTCTTTACTAGAAAGTCCTGCTTCAGAAATCACCTTATCCACCACGTCCATTTCTAACAGCTCATGTGAAGTGATTTTCATCAGTTCTGCTGCTTCCATGGCACGACTGCCATCCTTCCATAGAATGGAAGCAAAGCCTTCTGGACTGAGAATGGCATAGATAGAATTTTCCAGCATCCAGACACGGTCTGCAACTGCCAGAGCCAGAGCCCCACCAGAACCACCTTCACCGATAATGATGGCAATAATCGGAACTTTCAGGTCACTCATTTCCATGAGATTACGAGCGATAGCTTCCCCCTGCCCACGTTCTTCTGCTCCCACACCAGGATAGGCACCTGCTGTATTGATAAAGGTCACAACTGGACGGCCAAACTTTTCAGCCTGTTTCATCAACCGTAGGGCCTTGCGGTAGCCTTCTGGATGCGGTTGGCCAAAATTCCGCTTGAGGTTATCTTGTAAACTCTTGCCTTTTTGGATACCAACCACTGTTACAGCTTGGTCCCCAAGCCAGCCAATACCACCAACAACTGCCCCATCATCACGAAAAGAACGGTCACCGTGTAATTGGATAAAGTCATCAAAAATGCCTGTCGCAAAGTCCAAGGTTGTCAAGCGACTCTGCTCACGCGCTTCTCTGACTATTTTTGCAATATTCATCTAGGACTCCCTCCGTGCAATCTGACCAAGCTAGCAATGGTATCTGGCAAATCTCTTCTTTTAACAATAGCATCCACAAAGCCATGTTCTAATAGGAATTCTGCCTTTTGGAAATCCTCAGGCAAGCTTTCACGAACCGTATTTTCAATGACACGACGCCCAGCAAAACCAACCAAACTTTGTGGTTCAGCCAGAATGATATCGCCTTCCATAGCGAAAGAAGCTGTCACACCACCAGTCGTTGGATCTGTCAAAATAGTCAGGTAAAAGAGGCCAGCATTTGAATGACGTTTAACCGCTGCAGAAATCTTGGCCATCTGCATGAGACTCATGATTCCTTCCTGCATACGAGCTCCACCAGAGGCTGTGAAGAGAACAACTGGCAATTTTTCAACAGTCGCATACTCAAACAGACGAGTAATTTTTTCACCTACAACCGTCCCCATAGAAGCCATGATAAAGTTGGAATCCATAATCCCAAGAGCCACAGTCTGACCTTTTATAAGAGCTGTTCCAGTCACAACGGCTTCATCCAAACCTGTTTTTTCACGCATAGAGGCCAGTTTCTTTTGATAACCAGGGAAATGCAAGGGATCCTTACTTTCAATCCCTGTAAACAATTCCTTGAAAGTTCCCATATCAATCGTCAAAGCCAAGCGTTCTTGGGCAGAAATACGAAAGGTATAGCTACAGTGCGGACAGATACGCTCACTTCCCAGATCCTTCTGGTAGATGGTATGCTTACAACCCGGACACTGGGAGAATAATTCATCTGGAACCTCTGGCTTGGCTTGAGGTTTTTCCCTAACCGAACGATTGGGATTAATTCGAATATACTTATCTTTTTTACTAAATAGAGCCATTGATTCCCCTTTTCGGTTTAAACTCTTGAAGTCATTTTATTCTTTTTCTTGATATTTAGGTAAGAAGGTTTCCATCAAGAAGGAAGTATCGTAATCCCCAGCAATGACATTGCGATCTGAAATAAGGTCAAGCTGGAAATCTGCATTGGTCTGCACCCCTTCAATCTCTAATTCATAGAGGGCACGTTGCATTTTCATCAAGGCATCAAAACGATTTTCGCCGTGAACGATGATTTTGGCAATCATACTATCATAATAAGGTGGAATGGTATAGCCTGGATAAACTGCTGAATCCACGCGCAAGCCAACTCCTCCACTTGGCAGATAGAGATTGGTAATCTTACCTGGACTTGGAGCAAAGTTGAAGGCTGGATTTTCTGCATTAATACGACATTCAATAGCATGACCTCGTAGGACAATATCTTCTTGCCTCACAGACAGAGGTTGACCTGCCGCAATGCGAATCTGTTCCTTAACGATATCAACACCTGACACAAACTCTGTAACGGGATGTTCTACCTGAACACGAGTATTCATTTCCATGAAATAGAATTTACCACTGGCTTCATCAAGAAGGAACTCAATGGTCCCTGCATTCTCATAGCCAACAGACTCTGCCGCTCGAACAGCAGCAGAACCAATTTCATTGCGTAGCGTTTTGCCGATTGCAATTGAAGGACTTTCTTCTAAAACCTTTTGGTTATTCCGTTGAAGAGAACAATCCCGTTCCCCCAAGTGAATCACATGTCCATGCTCATCTCCTAGGATTTGAACCTCAATATGGCGAGCTGGATAGATAACCCGTTCTATGTACATGGCACCATTGCCATAATTTGCCTTGGCTTCGCTAGAGGCCGTTTCAAAGGCTGATACGAGGTCTTCTGGTTTTTCAACCTTACGAATCCCTTTACCACCACCACCTGCTGAAGCCTTGAGCATAACAGGATAGCCAATTTTTTCAGCAACAATCAAAGCTTCTTCAGAGTTATGGACTTCTCCATCTGAACCTGGAATGACAGGCACACCTGCTTTTATCATCTGAGCACGCGCATTGATTTTGTCTCCCATCATATCCATGACATGACCAGATGGGCCGATAAACTTAATCCCCACCTCTTCACACATGGTTGCAAATTTGGAATTTTCACTGAGAAAGCCAAAACCGGGGTGAATGGCTTCTGCCTCAGTCAAGACTGCAGCTGATAGAACCGCATTGATATTGAGATAAGACTCAGTTGATTTACCAGGACCGATACAAACCGCTTCATCTGCCAAAAGCGTATGAAGGGCTTCCTTATCAGCAGTTGAATAAACAGCCACCGTCGCGATCCCCAGTTCACGCGCCGCACGGATAATACGAACCGCAATTTCACCACGATTGGCAATTAAAATTTTTCGAAACATGGAGAACCTCCTTAGTTCCCAATTGCAAAGGTTAGAGTACCACTAGCTGCAAGCTTGCCATCCACTTCAGCCTTTGCTTCAACCACAGCAATGGTGCCACGACGTTTTACAAAAGTCGCTGTCATAACCAATTGGTCGCCTGGTACAACTTGCTTCTTAAACTTAACCTTGTCCATACCAGCGTAAAAGACCAGTTTCCCTTTATTTTCAGGTTTAGACAACTCCAAGACACCCGCTGTTTGCGCCAAGGCTTCCATGATCAGAACACCTGGCATAACAGGGTATTGAGGGAAATGACCATTAAAGAAGGGCTCATTGATGGTCACATTTTTGATGGCAACAATGGTGTCCTCGCTCACTTCCAAGACACGGTCCACTAGGAGCATAGGATAACGGTGGGGAAGAGCTTCTTTGATTCCTTGAATATCGATCATTTGATGCGTACCAATCCTTTACCAAATTCAACCATTTCTTCGTTAGAAACGAGAATCTCCGTTACCACACCATTCTTAGGAGCTGGAATTTCATTCATGACTTTCATGGCTTCAATAATTACCAGAGTTTGACCTTTTTTGACACTATCACCAACTGAAACGAAGGCAGGTTTATCTGGTCCAGCAGCCAAGTAAGCCACCCCAACAAGTGGGCTCTCTACAAGATCTCCCTCAGCATCCACACTTGCTTCAACTGAAGCTGGAACTTCTTCTGCTACAGTTTCTGCTGGAGCAGATGTAGGAGTCAATGGATTTGGTGTTGCTAGAAGAGGTGCTGGAGCAACTTGAGGTGCAACTTCAGACACAAGTCTCGCTTCATTCTTGCTAAACTGTAACTCATCCGTCCCATTCTTATAAGAAAATTCTCTCAAACTTGACTGGTCAAATTGAGCCATCAAGTCTTTAATATCGTTTAAATTCATACTTATTTATTCTCCCAACGTTTGAAAGCAAGAACTGCATTATGGCCACCAAAACCAAAAGTATTTGAAATAGCGTATGGAATTTCTTGCTCCAAGCCTTGTCCATAAACGACATTGGCTTCGATATAATCTGATACTTCACTTGTTCCAGCTGTCATTGGTACAAAGTTATGACGCATAGCCTCGATTGTTACGATAGCTTCTACCGCGCCTGCAGCCCCCAGCAAATGTCCTGTGAAAGACTTGGTTGATGATACAGGCACTTCCTTACCAAGAACAGCCACAATCGCACCACTTTCTCCTTTTTCATTAGCAGGAGTTGACGTTCCGTGAGCATTGACATAGGCTACTTGCTCTGGAGAAATCTCAGCTTCTTCCAAGGCTAGTTTAATGGCCTTGATAGCTCCCTGACCTTCTGGATGTGGTGAAGTCATGTGGTAAGCATCACAAGTATTTCCGTAACCAACTACTTCAGCCAGGATAGTAGCCCCACGTTTTTCAGCGTGTTCAAGGCTTTCAAGAACCAACATCCCAGAACCTTCACCCATGACAAAACCATTACGGTCCTTATCAAATGGAATGGAAGCACGAGTTGGGTCCTCTGTAGTTGAGAGAGCAGTTAGGGCTTGGAAACCAGCAATAGCAAAAGGTGTGATAGAGGCTTCTGAACCACCTACCAACATAACGTCTTGGAAACCAAATTTAATTGAGCGGAAGGCATCCCCAATCGCGTCATTTGATGAAGCGCAGGCAGTATTGATAGATTTACAAACACCGTTTGCTCCAAAACGCATAGCAACATTTCCTGAAGCCATATTTGGCAAGGCTTTCGGAAGGGTCAATGGTTTCACACGTTTTGGCCCTTTGTCATTTAGGCGAAGCACTTGATCTTCAATTTCCTTGATTCCACCAATACCAGAGGCCACAATAACACCAAAACGATCTTTATCAAGAGTCTCTACATCGAGATTAGCGTGATTGACAGCCTCTTGGGCTGCGTACAAGGCATACAAAGAATAGTTATCGAAACGATTGGTATCTTTCTTAACAAAGTATTTATCAAAAGGAAAATCTTGGATTTCTGCTGCATTATGCACATCAAAGTCACTATGATCAAATTTCGTAATTTGACCAATTCCGATTTTTCCAGTTGTCAAACTATTCCAAAATTCTTCTGGTGTATTTCCGATTGGAGATGTTACTCCATAACCTGTTACTACTACGCGATTTAGTTTCATCTTTTTTACCTCTAGCTTCTGCTACATACTTAAGCCACCATCAATGGCAACCACTTGACCAGTTAGATAATCTTGGCCTGCTAAAAATACTGTTAAATCTGCAACCTGCTCTGCCTGCCCAAATTCTTTCATAGGAATTTGTGCCAGCATAGCATCTTTTACCTTGTCTGATAGAACAGCTGTCATATCGGACTCAATCATTCCAGGTGCAATAGCATTAACTCTGATATTGCGATTGGCCACTTCACGCGCCACAGACTTGGTAAAACCAATCAAACCAGCCTTAGAAGCTGCATAGTTAGCTTGACCGATATTTCCCATCAAACCAACAACACTAGACATATTAATGATAGCACCTTCTCTGGCTTTCATCATCGGTTTTAAGACTGATTGTGTCATGTTAAAGGCACCAGTCAAGTTAACCTTGAGTACTTTTTCAAAATCCGCTTCTGTCATCTTGAGCATAAGGGTATCTTGGGTAATCCCTGCATTGTTGACCAAAACATCTACTGAACCCAGCTCAGCAATAGCTTGATCAACCATACGCTTAGCGTCTGCAAAATCGGACACGTCTCCTGATATAGGAACCACCTTGACACCATAGTTTGAAAACACGGCTAGCAAGTCCTCTGAGATTGTCCCACGACTGTTTAAGACAATATTGGCTCCTGTTTGAGCAAACTTATGGGCAATGGCAAGACCAATTCCACGACTCGAACCTGTAATAAAGATATTTTTATTTTTTAGTTGCATTCTTTTCTCCTGTTTTCTCTTGTATTTATGGGAGAAGGGATTACTTGTTTTCTAGCAAAGTTTCCAAACTAGCCTGATCTTCAACATTGGCTAGTTTAGCTGTCTTATCAATTTTTTTGACAAAGCCTGACAAGACTTTCCCCGGTCCAATCTCGATAAAGTTAGTTACGCCTGCTTCTTGCATAACTGCAATACTTTCATAGAAACGAACTGGCTCTTTGACCTGACGCGTCAAGAGTTGAGCAATGTCTTCTTTTTGCATAACTGCAGCTTCTGTATTGCCAACTAGAGGACAAGTAAAATCTGAAAAACTTACCTGAGCTAGAGTTTCAGCTAGTTTCTGGCTAGCAGGCTCAAGGAGAGCGGTATGAAAAGGTCCTGAAACCTTAAGAGGAATCAAGCGTTTAGCTCCTGCTTCCTGCAAGAGTTCGACAGCTCGATCAACTGCTACCACTTCTCCACCAATCACGATTTGTGCAGGTGTATTATAGTTGGCTGGGGTAACTACTCCAAGTTCAGAAGCTTTTCGACAGACTTCTTCAATAACCTCTACTGGCGTATTGAGAACTGCTACCATCTTGCCAGAACCAGCAGGGGCCGCTTCTTCCATATAGGCGCCACGCTTAGCAACCAAGGCAACAGCTTCTTCAAAATCCAAGGCACCGCTAGCCACCAAGGCAGAGTATTCTCCAAGAGACAAACCAGCAAGCATATCAGGCTGATAGCCCATTTCTTGTAATAAACGGTAAATAGCAACTGAAGTTGCTAAAATAGCTGGTTGCGTATAGCGGGTCTGATTGAGTTTTTCTTCTTCCCTATCAATAAGATGACGCAAATCATAACCGAGTACCTGACTTGCTTGATCAATCGTTTCTTTGACAATAGGGTAGTGATCATAGAGATCCCGTCCCATACCTAGATACTGGGCACCTTGACCAGCAAATAAAAAGGCTGTTTTAGTCATTTCTTACAACTCCTGCCCAACGAGAGGCTTCTTCTTGAATTTTCTTAGCTGCTCCGTAATACAAATCTTTTAGGATTTCTTCAACGGTTTCTTCTTTGGAAACAAGCCCTGCAATTTGACCTGCCATGACAGAGCCTCCATCCACATCTCCGTGAACAACCGCTTTGGCTAGTGCACCTGCTCCCATTTGTTCAAAAATTTCCAAATCTGGATTTTCTTGTTTAAAAGCATCTTTTTCAGCTTGTTCAAAATCACGAGTCAACTGATTTTTAATCGCACGAACAGCATGTCCAAAGTGTTGAGCTGAAATCGTAGTATCAATATCTCTAGCTTTTAAAATTTTCGCCTTATAATTTGGATGGGCATTAGACTCTTTTGCAACGACAAAGCGAGTTCCAACCTGAACAGCTTCTGCACCTAGCATAAAGCCAGCCGCAGCACCTTCACCATCCGCAATCCCTCCTGCAGCAATAACAGGAATAGATACAGCAGCAGCAACCTGGCGCACCAAGGTCATGGTTGTTAATTTACCGATATGCCCCCCAGCTTCCATTCCTTCTGCAATAACAGCGTCCGCACCGATTTTTTCCATGCGTTTAGCTAGGGCAACACTCGGTACAACAGGAATAACCGTAATACCAGCTTCATGGAAGCGTTCCATGTATTTGCTTGGATTTCCTGCGCCTGTTGTAACTACCTTAACCTCTTCCTCGATAACGAGGTCTACAATATCTTCCACAAAGGGAGACAAGAGCATGATGTTGACACCAAAGGGTTTATCAGTCAATGATTTGATTTTATCAATATTTGCCTTGACAACTTCTTTAGGAGCATTCCCCCCACCGATAATCCCTAGTCCTCCAGCCTTGGAAACAGCTCCTGCCAAATCACCATCAGCAACCCAGGCCATTCCTCCTTGGAAAATAGGATAATCAATGTTCAATAATTCTGTAATACGTGTTTTCATAGTGCCTCCATCGTTTCTTGCTTACGTAATAGTTCGATACCGTCATAATTTGACAATCAAACTATTGCCTAAACAAGAGGGAGCGGGTTTCCCTACTCCTTCTATTTGTATTCTGCTTATTTTGTTTGCTCTTCAACGTAGGCAACCAAGTCACCAACTGTTTTCAAGTCATCTTCTGCTTCGATTTGGATATCAAAAGCATCTTCGATTTCTGAGATTACTTGGAACAAGTCCAATGAATCTGCGTCTAAATCATCAAAAGTTGATTCAAGTGTTACTTCTGATGCGTCTTTTCCAAGTTCTTCAACGATAATTTCTTGTACTTTTTCAAATACTGCCATGATAGGACTCCTTTAAAATAAATAGTTTTTTTATAACAATGTGTTCACCACATGATTACCTAAATTGTAAGAATGAGCGTGCCCCAGGTCAAGCCTCCACCAAAGCCTGATAGAAGAACAGTCTGGCTACCGTCTAAACGGATGAGGCCTTGTTCTACACACTCTGAAAGTAAAATCGGGATACTGGCTGCACTGGTATTTCCATACTCCATCATATTTGCTGGAAGTTTAGCTCGGTCGACACCGATTTTTCTAGCCATCTTATCCAAGATACGGTCATTAGCCTGATGAAGTAGTAAATAATCCAAGTCTGTCGCCTCTATAGGAGACTCATCAATAGTCTGTTTGATAGACTTGGCTACATCTCTAATGGCAAAATCAAAGACTGCGCGTCCATCCATCTTCAAAAATGAATCTGCATTTTCTTGATCTGAAAATGGAGAATGCAAGCCTGAATGTCCATAGGTCAGACACTCACTGCGACTTCCATCGCTATTGAGACTCTCAGCTAAGAAATGCTCTTGCTCGCTAGTTTCTAGCAAGACTCCACCAGCACCATCTCCAAACAACACAGCTGTTGATCGATCTGACCAATCAACTGCCTTAGAGAGGGTTTCACTACCAATCACTAAGCCTTTTTGAAAGCGACCAGAAGCGATAAACTTTTCAGCAGTTGAAAGAGCAAATACAAATCCACTGCAAGCCGCTGTTAGGTCAAAAGCAAAGGCCTTATTAGCACCAATATTAGCTTGAACACGAGCAGCTGTAGAGGGCATCATCGAATCTGGAGTAATAGTAGCTAGAATGATAAAATCCAGCTCTTCTCCTGTGATTCCAGCTTTTGCCATCAGTTTCTTAGCAACCTCTGTAGCCAAATCACTAGTAGATTCTGTTCTTGAAATATGCCTTTGACGTATTCCCGTCCGACTTGAAATCCACTCATCATTGGTATCCATAATCTGGGCCAAATCATGATTTGTAACCACTTGCTCTGGCACATAATGAGCAACCTGGCTTATTTTTGCAAAAGCCATTATCTCAAATCCTCCAAAAATTGATAAAGATTAGTCAAACCTTTGCTCATAACCTCCATCTCTTGCTTACTCATACCATCAATGATTTTTTCAACCATGGCCTTGTGGAAGCGTTTATGTAGCCTATGAACCAAGCGACCTTTCTTTGTCAAATGCAGATGTACCACACGTCGATCATGTTCTGAACGAATGCGTTCAATATAACCCTTACGTTCGAGATTATTCAAACTAGTCGTAACTGTCCCAAGAGTCACCATCAACTCTTTTGACACTTGACTTGGTGTCACATCTGGAACTTTTCCAATCACATCAATCGTATGCATTTCTTTGATGGAGATATCCTTGAAACGACTACCCCTCAAGCTAACTTCCTCAATAACGATGACATTGTTAAATATAGACGTTAAATATTCATTAATTCGTTGGTAGTCCAATCTTTCCTTCCCTCCTTTTCAAAAAAACTTTTAGAATCAAAACATTTGACAAAAGAATTATATCAAAGTTCAAAGAATGGTGCAAGTATTTTTTTATTTTCCTGTAAATTTAGGTCGTCTTCTTTCCGAATGAGCCCGAACTCCCTCTTTGAAATCCTCTGTTTTCGCTAGTGACTCCTGAAGGTTCAGTTCTAAAGTAGCATAATCTTGCCAATCTTTAAATTGGCTTTCCCAAACCAACTTCTTAATGGCAGCATAGGAATTGCTTGAACCACGTCTTAATTTTTTAAGAAGCTGTTCTCTGGTTTTTTCTAACTTATCAGCTTCAGAAATGCGGTAAACTACACCCCACTCTAGAGCTTTTTCTGCTGTCAAAGCTTCTCCTGTCATGGCTAATTGAACAGCACGTGTCACACCAATACTGCGACTCAAGAGATGAATTCCTCCCGCATCTGGAGCCAAGCCAACTCCAACAAAGGCTTGGATAAATTTAGCCTTATCCGTAGCAATGCAGAAATCTGCCGCAACAGCCATATTTGCTGCGGCGCCTGCAACAGCCCCATCAACCTCCATCAAGACAGGTTTAGCAATTTGCTTGATTTTATAAGAAATAGTATTGACCAATTCTGCGATTTTTGTCAATGATGGAATATCATCCTCATCGACTGCTCGCTTCATCTCAACCAAATCTCCCCCAACTGAAAAGACTTTGCCATTCGCGTTGATTAAGACAAAATGCACAGCCGGATCCTCTTCTGCCAAAGTCAGAGCTTCTAAAATCTCCTCACACATAGGAATATGAAAACCATTCGCGACCTCAGGACGATTCAAGGTAAGGATTGCCAAATCCTCTTCAAGCTGATAAATAATGTGTTCCATCTGGACTCCTTTTTATTTTATAAGCAGTTTAAATTATTTTATTTTCAAAGTATATCTTTTTTAGGAATAGAAAGCAAGAAAAAATCAACTGAAAGTGTCTCAGCCGATTAGAAAGGCTCGCTTTGTCCTAGAAAGCATCTTCTTTTCTTCATTGAAAAAAGCCTTTCTTTCTGCTATAATCGTATAAAATACTTACTTTAGGAGTCCTTATGAAGGTTGTTAAATTTGGAGGTAGTTCTCTTGCCTCTGCTAGTCAGTTAGAAAAAGTTTTAAACATTGTCAAAAGCGATTCAGAGCGTCGTTTTGTCGTCGTTTCTGCGCCTGGTAAACGCAATGCTGAAGATACTAAGGTTACGGATGCCTTGATTAAATACTACCGCGACTATGTTGCTGGTAACGATATTAGCAAGAGTCAAAACTGGATTATCGACCGCTATGCTGCTATGGTTAGTGAACTAGGGCTAAAACCAGCTGTTTTAGAAAAAATTTCCAAAAGCATTCGCGCCTTAGCCACTCTTCCTATTGATGAAAATGAATTTCTCTACGATACTTTCCTAGCAGCTGGTGAAAATAACAATGCTAAATTGATTGCTGCCTACTTTAATCAAAACGGGATCGATGCACGTTATGTGCACCCTAGAGAAGCTGGTATTGTGGTCACAAGTGAACCTGGCAACGCTCGCATCATTCCATCAAGTTATGACAAGATTGAAGAATTGACAAATGCAAATGAAGTACTTGTCATTCCTGGTTTCTTTGGAGTTACTAGGGAAAATCAAATCTGTACCTTCTCACGTGGAGGCTCAGACATTACAGGTTCTATCATTGCTGCTGGTGTCAAAGCCGACCTCTATGAAAACTTTACGGATGTTGATGGTATCTTTGCAGCTCACCCAGGAATTATCCACCAACCACACTCGATTCCTGAATTGACCTATCGTGAAATGCGTGAGTTGGCCTATGCAGGATTCTCAGTACTTCATGACGAAGCCCTTCTTCCCGCCTACCGTGGAAAAATTCCTCTGGTTATCAAGAATACCAACAACCCTGACCATCCAGGTACTCGTATCGTTCTAAAACACAGTAGTGACAAGTTCCCAGTAGTAGGAATTGCTGGTGACTCTGGCTTTGTCAGCATCAACATGTCTAAATACCTCATGAACCGTGAGGTGGGATTTGGACGCAAGGTTCTTCAAATCCTTGAAGATCTTAACATCGGTTGGGAACATATGCCAACAGGTATCGACGATCTTTCAATCATCCTCCGTTCTCGCGAACTAACTCCTATCAAGGAAGAAGAAATTCTTCGTCAGTTGGTTCAAAAGGCTGAAGTAGACCATGCAGAAATCGAGCACGACCTTTCTATCATTATGATTGTTGGAGAAAAAATGAAGAGCCATATCGGAGTAACTGCTACTGCGACACGTGCTCTATCTGAAAATAAGATCAACATCCAGATGATGTCTCAAGGTTCTAGTGAAGTATCTATTATGTTTGTTGTCCATAAGGACCAAGAGAAAGCAGCTATTAAAGCCCTCTACAATGCCTTTTTCGGTGAAAGTAAGGAAAACTAAGCATGGCCCAATCTCTTAACAAAACAGTGCTTCTCAATACGACAGGAACTTCCTATCTCTCTATAGCTGGGAAAGTTGGGAAATTCCTTGTCGGAGATCAGGCTTTGGAATTTTACCCAGATGTCAATGTTGAACAATTTATCCAGATTCCTTGGAGCCATATCAACCAGATTGGAGCCAATGTCACTGGTCGCAAAATCAGTCGCCACTTCGAAGTCTTTACAGACAGAGGAAAATTCCTCTTTGCTTCAAAAGACTCAGGTGCCATTCTTAAAATTGCACGCGAAAAACTCGGAAATGACAAGGTCGTGAAACTTCCGACCCTGATTCAAACCATTAGTCAAAAATTTAAAAATCTATTTGCAAAAAAGTAGAAACTTTAGTATAATCATAGCAACGGATAAGTAGGTTATCTTCTTCTTTCAGAAAGTCTGCGGATGCTGCGAGCAGATAGGAGGGATAGGTGAAATTCTACCGTTAGTAACAATTGCATACACAATCAAGTGCACTCCTGTGAAGTTGGATGGAACCGTGGCCCTGCCACTCCAACGCTTTGTCAGGTGTGCTTTTTTCATAAAGGAGTTCTTATGTTAGATATCAAACGTATTCGTACAGACTTTGATGCTGTCGCAGAAAAATTGGCTACACGTGGTGTAGATGCTGCTGTCTTGAATGAGATGAAAGAAATCGATGCTAAACGTCGTGACATCTTGGTTAAGGTTGAAACTTTAAAAGCAGAACGTAACACAGTTTCTGCTGAGATTGCCCAAGCTAAGCGCAACAAGGAAAATGCAGATAACAAGATTGCTGCCATGCAAAATCTATCTGCTGAGGTCAAGGCATTGGATGCTGAATTGGCAGAAATCGATGCTAAATTGACAGAATTTACCACGACTCTTCCAAATATCCCAGCTGACAGCGTTCCTGTTGGGGCTGACGAAGACGACAATGTGGAAGTTCGCCGTTGGGGTACTCCACGCGAGTTTGACTTCGAGCCAAAAGCTCACTGGGATCTTGGTGAAGACCTTGGTATCCTTGACTGGGAACGCGGTGGTAAGGTAACAGGAGCTCGCTTCCTCTTCTATAAAGGTCTCGGTGCTCGTTTGGAACGTGCTCTCTACAACTTTATGTTGGATGAACATGGAAAAGAAGGCTATACAGAAGTCATCACACCTTACATGGTTAACCACGATTCTATGTTTGGTACTGGTCAATATCCAAAATTCAAGGAAGATACTTTTGAATTGAGCGACAGCAATTATATCCTGATTCCTACAGCTGAAGTTCCTCTAACAAACTACTACCGTGATGAAATCCTGGACGGTAAAGACCTGCCAATCTACTTCACTGCTATGAGCCCATCATTCCGTTCTGAGGCTGGTTCAGCTGGTCGTGATACGCGTGGCTTGATTCGTTTGCACCAATTCCACAAGGTTGAAATGGTTAAATTTGCCAAACCAGAAGAATCTTACGAAGAATTGGAAAAAATGACAGCCAACGCTGAAAATATCCTTCAAAAACTTAACCTTCCATACCGTGTCGTTGCTCTCTCTACTGGAGATATGGGCTTCTCAGCTGCCAAAACTTACGACTTGGAAGTATGGATTCCAGCGCAAAACAATTACCGTGAAATCTCAAGCTGTTCAAACACAGAAGATTTCCAAGCCCGTCGTGCCCAAATCCGTTACCGTGATGAAGCTGATGGCAAGGTTAAATTGCTCCATACCTTGAACGGTTCTGGACTTGCAGTTGGACGTACAGTGGCTGCTATTCTTGAAAACTACCAAAATGAAGATGGTTCTGTGACCATCCCAGAAGTACTTCGTCCATACATGGGTGGAGCTGAAGTCATCAAACCATAAAAAATAAGGTTTAGCTATTTCTAGCTAGACCTTTTTTCGTAACCAATTCAGATAAGCTCCTAATACAAAGAGTAAAATAATTAAGCAAATAGCGGTTTCAGCCAGTACCAAATAATCCAAAAATGGAAGTTTCAAGATTCCCTGAGCCATCTTAAGCGAGGTAGCTGTGATAATGGTTGGGAAGGTGAGGGCTGAGAAGGCCGGTTGAAAACCTTGTTTTAAAATATTAGGCAGGCGAGTCAAAACAAAGAAAAAGAAGGATTGGGAAGATAAAATCATAACGATTAAGATCCAAGTCGGTAGGCTAGCTCCTCCAACCCGAACCAGAGAAGCCAAGAGTAGAGAGAAAGGAGCACAGTAAATCCCTTCTTGTCCAAGCATGGCTAGTGGGAGTGGATGTTTCTTTAAATCGCTATAAATAAGCGGATAGAGATAGAAGGTCAAGAGAAATCCAAAACTCAAGGTCGCATAGGCAATTTCGATGATGCCTACAAGAGGATAGGTTAAGGCTGCCACTGCTATCCCCACATAGAGAACCGTCCAGCTTGGAGTAGCATGAACCCTCCGACCAGGACAGGCAAATTTGATGGTAAAACCAGCAATCAAGGCCAAATCCAAGAGAAATGAAAACCACCAGAGACCCTGCGCTACTATAGGAAGATGAGGGAACACACGAAAGACATAGGTCGATAAAATCATCCCAGCCATAGGAAAAGTGGCCATCCCTGACAAAAGAGGGGGCTTGGCCAATTCTTGCTTGCTTTCTTTCCAATTGAGCAAATGAAAAATCAGAAAGAATATCCACAAAATCAAACCAGACAGACTCAGTAGATGTGACAGAACTGGCAACATATCTAAAACGAGATTTCCAGCTCCTGCCAAACCTAGCAAACAACCTGAAAATACTAAGGGGAGTTTTTTCATCTTAACCTCCAATAATCATGTCAGCTTCAGTATAGCATAAAAGTGCTTAAATGAGGGGATAAAAAAACGAAGTCCGATTATTTCAGACTTCATTTTACTCAGATATGAATTAAGCATAAGGTTGCAATTCTGGATTAATTGGGGTATTAGCTAGGTTGTTGGCATAGTTACAAAGGCTTGCTAGGCTGACACCAAGAACCACATCCAAGGCATTTTGTTGGGTGTAGCCAGCTTCTAAAAATTCAGATAAGGCTTCATCTCCTACACGACCCTTGGTATTGATAACCGCCAAGGTAAACTTAGCTAGGGTGTCCAATTTAGGATCTGTTTCAATTGGAGTACGATTGCGGAGGGCTTGCAAAAGGTCATCATTCATCTGGATTTGTTTGATTGAAAAGGCTGTGTGACCTGCGACGCAGAAGGCACAACCATTGGTTACGGCTGCTGTGATTTGCACCACTTCACGCTCAACGGGTGTCAAGCTGTTGCGACGGTTGATAGCTCCGACAGTACGGTAAGCCTCTAAAGCAGTCGGTGCATTAGCCAAGAGACCAATTAGGTTAGGAATATAGCCATTGTTATCTTTTTCTACTGTTTCAAGAACTTCTTTCACTTCTGCTGGTGCTGATTCGACTGTATGGATTGTAAATGTTGTCATCATAAAACCTCTTTTCATTTTGTTGAAATCTAGTCTATCACAGATTCTATACCGTGTATAATATATATTTTAAATTGCACTGATAGAAATTTTTTATGAAAGCAAAAAATCACACGAGATGTGTGATTCCATTATTTATTAAAATACTTTTTAGTTTCAGCAATAACAACTGGAGATAAAACTAAGAGGGCAATCAAGTTTGGTAGAGCCATCAAAGCATTGACAATATCTGCGATAATCCAAACCATATCCAACTCGATGAATCCTCCCAGCAAGACCATGAGTACAAAAACCACACGGTAGAGCCAGATAAAACGAACCCCAAAGAGAAACTCGAAACAGCGTTCTCCATAATAGTTCCAACCTAGAATCGTTGTAAAGGCAAAAAGCACAAGGAAGATGGTCAAGAGAGCAGGTCCAAAGTGTGAAAAGACTGTTGAGAAGGCTGACTGAGTCAAGGCAACTCCATTCAAATCACCACTCCAAACACCAGTCACCAAGATTGTTAAACCAGTCAAGGTACAGATAATAAGGGTGTCAATAAAGGTTCCTGTCATGGAAATCAAACCTTGCTCTACTGGTTCATTTGTCTTAGCCGCAGCCGCTGCAATGGGAGCCGAACCCAGACCAGATTCGTTTGAGAACACACCACGCGCTACACCATTTTGAATAGCCATTCGAATGCTAGCACCTGCAAATCCACCTACCACAGCAACAGGACTAAATGCTGATGTCAAGATTAAAGCGATTGTGGCAGGGATTTTCCCAATATTAAAGAAAATAACTGTAAGAGTTCCCAAAATATAGATGATGGCCATAAAAGGAACAACTGTAGTTGAAACCTTAGAAATGGACTTGAGGCCACCAAAGACTGCAATCGCTACAAATACTGACAATACAAGAGCAGTGATGGCTGGCGAAATTGTTGTTGTATTTTGGATAGATTCTGTAATCGAGTTGACTTGGGTGAAGGTTCCGATTCCCAGCAAAGCTACTAGCACACCTGCCAGGGCAAAGAAGATGGCAAGTGGTCGCCACTTTTCTCCCATCCCTAGAAGGATATAGTGCATCGGACCTCCCGCTACTGCACCATGGTCATCCTTGGTACGGTATTTGATAGCTAGTAGTCCTTCTGCATACTTGGTAGCCATCCCAAAGAAAGCAGCCATCCACATCCAAAAGAGGGCTCCTGGGCCACCGACCTTGATAGCCGTCGCCACCCCGATAATATTTCCCGTACCAACTGTCGCTGCTAGGGCTGTACATAGTGCCGCAAAGCTGGATACATCGCCATGCCCCTTATCCTTGGTAAAAATAAGCTGGAAGGCCTTGGGCAGACGCAAAACCTGCAAGAGTCCTAGACGAGCAGTTAGGTAAATCCCTGTCCCGACCAATAAAATCAAGAGGGGTGGGCCCCAAGCAAAAGCATCGATTGATTTAAGCAATTCTAACATTTCCTTCTCCTATCTGTTCAACCCCAAAAGAAAGAGCACATGTAAGATACATGTACTCTGGAATGCTTAGATAAATACTAAAAAGCGGTCTATCCTAGCTCTGTCCTTTTACCTGAGAGTTTGAGCAGTTGCCTGCCTTGCCCCTTCGGTGCCTTTACGGTCTCTCCAGAGTTCCGTCCATTTACAGTCATGGAAAATCAAACGATTCCCCACTTCTATTAAACTTCATTCGGTGTTGGTATTTAATTGATTCTTATTTTACAAAAAATGTTGGCTTTTGTCAATGTGTTTATTAGTAAAAATGAGTTCAACAGTTTTTACTTTATAAAATCTAGAATACTGCTATCCTTTAAAAGTGACAATAGTCGCACCACTGCCCCCAGCATTTTGTGGGGCATAGCCGAAACTCTTGACATGCTTGTTTCTTTGTAGGTATTTGGTGACACCTTCACGGATGACACCTGTTCCGATACCATGGATGATATCAACTTGAGCCATATTGTTAAGTAGGGCTTGGTCGATAAAGGCATCTAGCTCATTCATGGCTTCTTCATAGCGCTTGCCTCGAAGGTCCAGTCTGGCTTGAGGTCCTCGACCAGAAGTTCGTTTCACAACATTGACCTGTTTCTTCTTGACTTGCTTTTCTTGCTGGGCTTGAATGAGGTCAAATTCTTTCTCTTCTAAGGTCATCTTAATCAAGCCAACTTGGGCTTCCCAGCGGCCGTCCTTGAGTTGACTGGTCAAGGTACCTCGCTGACCATAGCTGAGCACCACGATATCATCTCCCACCTTTGGTGCTCGTTTTTTCTTGGCCTTTTGAAGGACCTTGTTTTTAGACAAGTCCACTTTTTCAGGAGCCAATTTTTTCAGTTTGGCCTTGGCTTCAATGATTTCATGGGGCTTGAGTTGCGATTTACTGTGGAGATTTTTGAGAATCTGGTCACTTTCACTTAGGGCCATGTCTACAATCTCACTAGCTTGTTCACGCGCCTTATTAAGTTCGGTTTCCTTTTCACGATTGAGCTCGTTGTAGAGTTTTTTGAGAGCACGGTTCATCTTGAGGTTTTCTTGCTCGACCTCACGGATATTATCCAAGCGTTTGCGACTCTCTAGCGTCTGCTCTTCCAGTTGCTCAATGATGCGATTGACATCATTGTCCTGATCGACCTGCTGACTGGCATCCCACACGATAACTTCAGATAGGCCTAGACGTTTAGCAATTTCAAAGGCATTGCTTCGGCCAGGAACACCCTGCATAAAGCGATAGGTCGGGCGAAGAGTCGCAGTATCAAACTCCATGCTGGCATTTTGCACAAAGGCTGTCTCAATACCATAGGCCTTGAGTTCTGGATAGTGGGTGGTCGCCATAGTCTTGACTTGACGCAGGCGAAGGTCTTCCAGAATAGCCATGGCGAGGGCTGCTCCCTCTTGAGGATCTGTACCAGCTCCTAATTCATCCAAGAGTAAGAGTGAATGTTGATTAACCTTGCCAAGAATATCCACAATATTAGTCATGTGGCTAGAGAAGGTAGACAAGCTCTGTTCAATAGATTGCTCATCGCCAATATCGGCAAAGATTTCTTCAAAAATACCAACACGACTTCCCTTATCTGCTAAAATCGGCAAACCAGACTGGGCCATAACCTGCGTCAATCCCAGAGTTTTAAGCATGATGGTCTTCCCACCTGTATTGGGACCTGTGATAACAATCGCTGTTAAATCTTGACCAAAATGGACATCATTTGCGACGGCATTTTTGACCAAAGGATGGCAGACATGGAGCAGTTGAATCTCCTGATTTTCTGACAGCTGGGGCACGACTGCTTGGCTTTCTTGAATAAAGCGGACCTTGGCACGAATTAAGTCTAGATGGCCGATAATCCAAGCGTCGTTGGCAATCTCAGCTGCATGAGGGCGGACACGCTCAGAAATTTCTTGGAGAATGCGAAGCATTTCATAGCGCTCATCTGCTCGTAAACTGGCAATTTCTTCGCTCAGTTTGACCACCTCACGGGGTTCGATATAGACGGTGTTTCCGCTGGCAGAAATATCATGCACGACACCTGCAATCTTATTGCGGTAGGTGTTTTTGACTGGTAAAACCTGACGGCCATTTCTGCTAGCAACAATTCCTTCCGTCAACATCTGCGCTTTTTGCTTGAGCAAATCTTGCAAGACATCACGTACCTGACTCTCGCTATCATGGATTTTTCGACGGATGCGTGCCAACTCTTCACTGGCAAAATTTTCAATGAAACCTGCATCATTAAAGGCTTGGAGATTTCCTTGCAATTGCGGAAAATCATGTAATTTCTCAAACCAAAGGGCTATTTCTTCCAAGCTGACATTTTCCAGATTAGCATAAAAACTTTGCAGCTCTCGGCTAGACAGAAGCACGCGCTTCAAGAGTAGGAACTCCTCGATATTGAGGTCTGCTCCCATCTCCAACCGCTTGCAGACTCCTGTAATTTCCTTGGTTGCGAGAATGGTAAAATGCGGTTGCTCAACAAAAAGAGCCTGCATTTCCTTCATCTCAGCAAAAGCCTGTTTGATTTTATCTGCTTTGGCAGTCGGAGCCAGCTGTCTCAATTGCTCCAAGCCCTGCTCGGTCAACAAATGAGGCTCAAACAAGGCCTTGACCTTATTGAACTCTAATGTTTCTAATATTTTCTTATTCATCTTTATTTCCTTGTCTTTAAATGTCTAGGTATGGTAGCTTTTAACATTCTAATAGATTCGAGTCAAATCTGTAAACAAAGGGCTAGGAAATTTCCTGCCCTTTTTATCCGATTAAATTTGTCACCCAGATTTGTTTGAGCCAACTGGTTGTTACTGGTATGCTCTGGATGATGTGTTTTGCGACGATACTCTTTTCAAGAGGATTTTGTATAGCTGCCATGGGGATAGTCGCCAAGATTGTCAAGGCCATTTGCAAGACAAATAAGGTCACCAACATGGACAAGATACCTGCTGAAACTTGGAACAACTTACCACCTAGTTTTTTACTAGGAATCAAGTGTAAGAGGAGACCAAGCAAACGACCAATGCTATAGACAATCCCAAATACAAGCAAGTAGCCGATCCCTGCGTAAAAGACCTTATCCAACTGAAAGAGTTGATCCGATGGGAAAAAGAAAGTTCCCTGACCTTCCTGCGGATTTGCATAAGGGAGCAGCAAATGAAATTGCTCTCCAAGCCCCTTATAAAACTGGCCAGCCACAAAAGCAGATGCCATAGCTGAAATCAGGTAATAAACCTGCAAGAGCAGGCCTCTCCGATAGCCGATATAAAATCCCCAAGCCAAGACCAATAGAAGAAGGAGTGAAATCATAAGGAATCCTCAATCTTGCTCTGTTCTTGCTTGCAAGTCACAAGCTTGTGACGGAGTTCTTCTAACTCTTGCTCCTTATCATCAAATTCAATCTCACGGCTGAGCTGAGTTGATAAACAGTTGACCGCCAACAAAAGAGCGATTGTTTCATCATCTGCACTAGGCATTTGTTCTTTAATTGCTTGGTATTTTTCTGTCGCAACCTTGGCAATCTCCTCCATAAAAAGGTTATCATGCTCGCTTGTCAAGGTTAATGATTTTTTCCCGAATGTAAATTTGAATCGATTTAGATTTGCCATAAAATTCACCTCACGATATTATACCAAAATTCGCTAATTTTGTCAGTTTTTACAAATTTGCCTGCTTTTATGGTACAATAGAAACTATGGCAAGTATAACACTCACACCAAGTGAAAAGGAGATTCAGGCTTTTCTTGAACACTATCAAACCAGTCTGACTCCCAGCAAGAATCCCTATATCCGCTACTTTTTGCGACTACCTCAAGCAACGGTTTCTATCTATACTTCTGGAAAGGTTTTGCTTCAGGGAGAAGGAGCCGAGAAATACGCTAGTTTCTTTGGCTATCAAGTTGTAGAGGAAACCAGGGGACAAAATTTCCCTTTAATTGGGACAGATGAAGTGGGAAATGGTTCCTACTTTGGTGGGCTTGCAGTTGTGGCTTCCTTTGTCACACCTGACCAACATGACTTCTTGCGAAAACTCGGTGTGGGGGATTCTAAGACTCTGACCGACCAAAAAATCCGTCAGATTGCCCCTATTCTCAAAGAAAAAATCCAGCACCAGGCACTGCTTCTCTCACCAAGCAAGTACAATGAGGTCATTGGAGACCGCTACAACGCTGTTTCAGTTAAGGTTGCCCTCCATAATCAGGCTATCTACCTCCTCCTTCAAAAAGGTGTTCAGCCTGAGAAAATTGTGATTGATGCTTTTACCAGTGCTAAAAATTACGACAAATACTTGGCACAAGAGGCCAATCGTTTCATCAATCCTATCAGCTTAGAAGAAAAGGCTGAGGGCAAATACTTGGCTGTAGCAGCTTCTTCTATCATTGCGCGTGATCTCTTTCTGGAAAATCTTGAAAATCTGGGACGAGAGCTAGGCTATCAACTTCCAAGTGGAGCTGGAACGGCTTCTGATAAGGTAGCTAGCCAGATTTTACAGGCCTATGGTATGCAGGGACTCAACTTCTGCGCCAAACTGCACTTTAAAAATACTGAAAAAGCGAAAAAACGCTTAGAAAGGTAAGTTATGAATTCATTTAAAAATTTATTAAAAGAGTGGGGATTATTCCTCCTGATTCTATCATTACTAGCTTTAAGCCGTATCTTTTTTTGGAGTAACGTCCGCGTAGAAGGACATTCCATGGATCCTACCCTAGCGGATGGTGAAATCCTCTTTGTTGTCAAACACCTGCCTATTGACCGTTTTGATATCGTGGTGGCTCATGAGGAAGATGGCAATAAGGACATCGTCAAGCGCGTGATTGGAATGCCTGGCGACACCATCCGTTACGAAAACGATAAACTTTATATCAATGACAAAGAGACGGACGAGCCTTACCTAGCAGACTACATCAAACGCTTCAAGGACGACAAACTCCAAAGCACCTACTCAGGAAAGGGATTTGAGGGAAATAAAGGAACTTTCTTTAGAAGTATCGCTGAAAAAGCCCAAGCCTTCACAGTTGATGTCAATTACAACACCAACTTTAGCTTTACTGTTCCAGATGGCGAATACCTTCTCCTCGGAGATGACCGCTTGGTTTCGAGCGACAGCCGCCACGTAGGTACTTTTAAAGCAAAAGATATCACAGGGGAAGCTAAATTCCGCTTCTGGCCAATCACCCGTATCGGAACATTTTAAGAAATCGAAGAGGCCGAGAATCAACAATCTCAGCCTCTTCTTCTATCGTGAGAATATGATTATTCACTATCCAGTTTGATTAAGATAGAAACAAATTTATACTCAATGAAAATCAAAGAGCAAACTAGGAAGCTAGCCGCAAGCTGTACTTGAGTACGGCAAGGCGACGCTGACGTGGTTTGAATTTGATTTTCGAAGAGTATTAACTCTCACCTATTTATGCAAAGGAATCTTATGGAAGTTTATTTTTCAGGAACCATTGAACGGATTATTTTTGAAAATCCCAGCAATTTTTATCGTATCCTCCTCCTAGAAATCGACGATACGGACGCAGAGGATTTTGATGATTTTGAAATCATTGTCACGGGCACCATGGCTGATGTGATTGAGGGAGAAGACTATACTTTTTGGGGACAAATTGTCCAGCACTCCAAGTATGGGGAACAACTGCAAATCAGCCGTTATGAACGTGCAAAACCAACTAGCAAGGGGCTGGTTAAGTACTTTTCAAGTAGCCATTTCAAGGGAATTGGTCTCAAGACAGCTCAGAAAATCGTGGACACCTATGGCGACAATACCATTGACGAAATTTTGCAACACCCAGAAAAGCTAGAAGGCATTTCAGGACTCTCTGCAAAAAATCGCGAGGCTTTCGTCTCCACTCTTCGTCTCAACTACGGAACGGAGATGGTTTTAGCCAAACTAGCCAACTACGGCATTCCCAATAAATTAGCCTTTCAGATTCAAGACTTTTACAAGGAAGAAACCCTTGATGTGGTTGAAAATTATCCCTACCAACTGGTTGAGGATATCAAGGGCTTGGGCTTTACTATTGCTGACCAACTAGCGGAGGAACTTGGCATCGAAAGTCAGGCTCCTGAACGCTTCCGTGCCGGTCTAGTTCACAGTCTTTTTCAGGCCTGTATGGAAACAGGGGATACCTATGTTGAAGCACGAGATTTGCTAGAACAAACCCTTACTCTCCTTGAGTCTTCCCGTCCCGTGGAACTGGACCCCAGCCAAGTGGCCCAAGAACTCTCCTACCTAATCGAAGAAGACAAGGTTCAGCAAATTGATACCAAAATCTTTGATAATAGCCTCTTTTTCGCTGAGGAAGGCATCCGCAGTCACTTGGTTCGTATCCTTGAAAAAGGAAAACAGAAGAGCCAAGATTTAGAAACTATTCAAAAACATATCACTACTGTCGAGCAAGAACTAGGGATTGAGTATGATAGCATTCAAAAACAAGCTATCTGCGACGCTATCCAGAACAAGGTCTTTATCCTGACAGGTGGGCCCGGTACTGGTAAGACAACTGTTATCAATGGGATCATCGCTGTTTACGCCCTTTTAGAAGGACTTGACCTCAGGAAAAAAAGCAACCTGCCAATTCTTCTTGCCGCTCCAACTGGACGAGCAGCTCGACGCATGAACGAATTAACAGGCTTGCCTAGCGCGACCATACACCGCCACTTAGGAATGACAGGCGACGATGATACCAGTCATCTGGAAGATTATCTAGATGCTGACTTTATTATCGTGGATGAATTCTCCATGGTGGACACTTGGCTGGCCAACCAACTCTTCTCCAACATCTCTTCTAACAGTAAAATCCTCATCGTGGGCGACAGCGATCAGCTACCGTCTGTCAGTCCCGGTCAAGTTCTAGCTGATCTGCTTCATATTTCCTTGATTCCTCAGACTCGCTTGGAAAAAATTTACCGACAAAGCGAAGAATCAACCATCGTCACCCTAGCTAGTCAAATTCGACAGGGAATCTTGCCAGCTGATTTCACCCAGAAAAAAGCAGACCGTTCCTACTTTGAAATTGCTAGTGGCCATATTCCAGCTACGATTGAAAAAATCTTAGGCGCTGCCCTCAGAAGTGGTATTCCTGCCCGTGATATCCAAGTTCTGGCTCCCATGTACAGAGGGACGGCAGGGATTGATGCCATCAACCAGCTCATGCAAGACCTCCTTAACCCACCACAAAAAGACCAACTTAGTTTTGAAGCTCCCCAGTGCCATTATCGTAAGGGCGACAAGGTCATTCACCTGGTCAATGATGCTGAAATTAATGTCTTTAATGGAGATTTAGGAGCCATCACAGACCTGATTCCTGGTAAATACACCGAGTCGAAACAAGACGAGATTGTCATTGATTTTGACGGCAACGAAGTCTCTTACCCACGTAACGAATGGTACAAGATTCGCTTGGCATATGCCATGAGTATCCATAAATCGCAGGGAAGTGAGTTCCCTGTTGTTATCCTACCTATCACCAGTGCTAGCAGGCGTATGCTGGAGCGCAATCTCATCTACACAGCCATTACACGCGCCAAAAGCAAGCTTATCTTACTAGGCGAATTACAGGCCTTTGATTATGCTACCCAACATATCGGAACTGCCCGAAAAACCTATCTGATTGAACGCTTCAGTGATTTATTGGAAAATGTTGAAGAAAAGCAACCAGCTGTCTCTGAAACTGCCACATCAAGTACCTCTGAACAATCCTACATCCTGACAGAAGAAAACTGGGACAGTATACCAGCCATGATTGGGATTACAGACGCAGACCTCAAAGAGATTTTTGTAAAATAGTGCATAAGAAAACCCACCTAATCAGGTGGGATTTTTGTTTATTAATATTATTTAACTGTTGCTGTGCTTGTAATCAATTCAACAGCTTTTTTGATAGTGATATCGTGTTTCAACATATCAGCTGAAAGCAAGCTTTGTACTTGAGCAACTTCCATGTTGTAGTCTGCTGCCAATTGCTCAACTTCTTTTTGGATTTCTTCTTCTGAAGCATCAAATCCTTCAGCTTTGGCAACTGCTTCGATAACAAGGTTAGTCTTAGTACGTGACTCAGCTTCTCCCTCGTATTGTTTGTGAAGATCTTCTTGAGTAGTTCCAGTGATTTGGAAGTACATGTCAGGGTTGATACCTTGACGTTGCAAGTTTCCAAGGAATTCATTAACTGAACGGTGAACTTCTTCGTGGATCATTTCTTCTGGAAGTTCTACGATTTCAGCGTTTTCTACAGCTTTATCGATTGCTGCACCTTCAACGGCATCTTTGTATGCTTCTTCTTTCGCAACAGTCAATTCTTTGCGGTATTTTTCTTTCAATTCGTCAAGAGTTTCCACTTCTTCGTCGATGTCTTTTGCAAGTTCATCGTCAAGAGCTGGAACTTCTTTAGCTTTTACTTCGTGAATAGTTGTTACGAATTTCGCTTCTTTACCTGCAAGATCTTCTGCTTGGTAGTCTTCTGGGAATGTTACGACAACGTCAACAGTTTCGCCAGCTGAGTGTCCAACCAATTGGTCTTCAAAACCAGGGATGAATTGACCTGAACCAAGTCCAAGTGAGAAGTTTTCACCTTTTCCACCATCAAATTCAACACCGTCGATAGAACCAACGAAGTCGATCACAACAGTGTCGCCATTTTCAGCAGCAGCTTCCTTGATAACCAATTCAGCCAAGTTGTTGCGTTCGCGTTCGATACGCTCTTCAACGTCAGCGTCAGTTACTTCTTTTTCTACATCAACTGATACTTCAAGGTTTTTGTAGTCACCCAATTTTACTTCAGGTTTTGTAACAACTTCAGCAGTGATAACCCAGTCTTGACCTTTTTCCATTGAAGTTACGTCAATTTTTGGTTGAGCAACGACTTCAAGACCAGCTTCTTTTACAGCTGCTTCATAAGCATTTGGCAAAAGAGCGTTCATAACATCTTGGTAAAGTGACTCTTCACCAAATTTTTTGTCGAAGATAGGGCGTGGAAGGTGACCTTTACGGAAACCTGGAACATTAAGAGATTTCTTCACTGAGTTGAAGACACGGTCCAATTCTGGTTTGATTTGGTCTTGAGAGATAGTGAAAGTCAAGACACCACGGTTTGTTTCTTTGTTTTCAAATGATACAGACATTCTGTCATTTCTCCTTAAAATTTTTTAAATACAGTCTATTATAACATAAATGGGCGACTTTTTTCAAGTAATGAATGCGCTTTTCAATCAACGCTAGAGGTACTTACTCCCTTCTTTGATACTAAGGTCAGCCATTCTTTCCTTGTTTTTCTCAATGAAGCCTGCTACCCGAGTTGGATTGGTTTTGGAGTAGTCTCTTAGAGTCCAGCCAATGACTTTATTGATAAAGAACTCTGCTTGGTTCAAATTATGAAGCAGAATCTTTTCCATTAATTGAACATTGGTCTTCTCTTTTCTTAACAACTGGTGGTCAATAGCGATGCGTCTCAACCAGATATTGTCTGACAGGCTCCATTGGAGGATTATTTTTTCCAGTTCCTGCTTCTCATACACCAAACTCCCTACTACTCGATCTAGGATATCCACCGTATCCCACCAGGATTTTGTGAAGATTAACCGCTCAAGCTTAGGTAAATCGTTCTCCGTTAGATAAGACTGCATTGCTTTCAAATAATTGGCAGCCACATACTGGTATTCTCTAGACTCTTTTTCCCAGCAAGTATCTACAAAATCCCAATCGATAATCTTTGTTTTTTTCGCTTCTGGAAAGTATTTTTTATAGAGTTTATTTCTTTCTGGCGCCGCAACGCCTAGAAAGGAAAATTGATGACGCATATAGGCCTCCATAGGCCCTGCTTTTTTAGGATTTTTTGCTGCTTCTAGCTCCTCAAGTAAATCTGTTAGACTCATCTAAAAATCCTCATGCCCTACCAAATGATGCTGAAAGGCATAGACTGCAGCTTGGGTACGATCGCTGACTTCAAGTTTGGCAAGAATGTTGGACACGTGGGTCTTGACCGTCTTGAGAGAGATAAAAAGTTCATCTGCGATACGCTGATTTTCGTAGCCCTTGGCGATGAGTTGGAGAACATCTCGCTCACGCGCAGTCAGGTCCTCATGTAGTTCTATGTGATTGCGGTGGTATTCGACTTTTTTGCTGACCTCTTGCTCAATGGCCAACTCCCCAGCAGCCACCTTACGGACGGCATGGAGTAATTCATCAGCACTTGATGTCTTAAGCATATAACCTTTAGCCCCAGCATTCAATACTGGCATGATTTTTTCATTATCTAGATAAGAAGTCACAATCAAAATCTTGGCTTCAGGCCATTCTTTGAGAATGGCCAAAGTTGCGTCAATTCCATTCATTTCAGGCATGACGATATCCATGACAATGACATCTGGACGCAATTTCAAGGCTAAGTCAATACCCTGAAACCCGTTGGACGCCTCGCCCACAACTTCTACATCGTCTTGGAGGTCAAAGTAGCTTTTCAAGCCCAATCGGACCATTTCATGGTCATCTACTAGTAAAATTTTCATCTTTACTCCTTTATCATTCCTTATCGAGCAGGGGAATACGGATATCAACTGCCAGTCCTTGCTTGGGAGCTGTTAATAACTGAACCGTCCCTGCCATATCTTCGACCCGCTCCTTAATATTGCGGAGTCCATAACTCAGGTCATCTAAACTCCCCAACTGAAAACCAATCCCATTGTCCACCACCTTCAGCTGCAATTCAAAATCTGTCTGATAGAGATAAACATCTAAACAAGAGGCCTGGGCATGGCGAAGGGTATTGCTGATCAACTCTTGCAGGATACGGAAGATATGCTCCTCGATTTTCTTAGGCAATTTCGTTACATTTTGCTTGAAACTAACCTTGAGATCACTCTTGTCCTCAAGCTCTTTTAAGAGAATTTGAATCCCTTCAACCAGACTCTTCTGCTCTAGTTCAACAGGCCGCAAATGCAAGAGCAAGACCCGCAAATCCTTCTGGGCAGTTTCTAAAATAGCTGTGACACTCTGCAACTGGGTCTGCATCTTTTCTCTATCCAATTTCAAAGCCTGCTGACTGACGCCTGATAAAATCATGTGGGCCGCAAACAACTCCTGACTTACTGTATCGTGCAAATCCCTAGCAATCCGCTTTCTTTCCTGCTCAATGATTTCCTCTTCCCGAGCAAGACTGTGATTTTCAGCCTTTTGAAGTGCTTCCGTCAAGAGGTTAAGTTTCCCTGACAAGGACTTGAAACTGGCGTCCAAATCTGAATCGGAAACCTGAACCACTTCTTTCCCTGCTAATAAACGCTTGAGATTAGTCTGCATTTTTCTTAGAGAAAGCTCTTCAACACCTCGCCAAAACAGGACTAAGAGACAGGTCATGGACATGCTGAATACTAACAACAAAAAGACAAATTTTTCTGTTTTTTCGACATCATGTAAGAAAATAGTCCAGTCAAAGTCAAGGATTTCCAGCAAGCTGTGGGAGAAAAACAAGACAAATAATAAGGAGGTGAGAGCAATGATTACATAGGCTTGTTTTTTCATCCTCTGACCACCCCCACATCGCCAATCATAGTGGTCAAGAAAATCTTGACACTCTTGTTACTCTTGAGATAGTCTCTTGTTTCCTGATGATAGTGTTCATTGCGGAGGGCTCGCTTGGGCTGGTTGAAAAAAGTCAAATCACCATAGAGACAGTTAACGCTAAGACTGACTTCCACATCTACAGGTACAATGATTTTGGTCGTTCCTACCATCTTTCTGAGAATAATGACATTGTCATGATTGGTTAGGATGACCCTCTCCAGATGAATGGTGTCCTTGCCCATGAGACGAAAGAGATTGATATCATCAAACTGGCAAGTCTGGTAGCTTGAAAAATGATGGAGATTTCCAAACCAACGATTTTTCTCCTTCTTAACCGTTACCACCTCTTCAAAAACCAAATTTGTCTGCTCTTTTTCCTGGTTCATCATCGGATAAAGAAGAAAGAGGCTATAGATGACCGCAACAAAAATAGCTAGAATCACAAAAGGATTGAGCATGACGATGAAAAAGAAGAGAATGGTTGCCACCACTAAAAGAAGATTATTACCCTCTTTACCAGTGTAATAGCGAATCAAAAGCAAAAAGAGGAATAAAATCAGCAGAAAACGCGAAAAATGCTCTGAAACCATCAAAATCAGAGCTCCCGTCAAAAGACAGGCTTCGATAAATAAAAAGATTTTAAATTTTCTCATAGGTTCATCCTCTCCCTTCTATTTTATCACAATTGGAAAAAGTCACCTCGGTCTGAAGATGGAAAAAAGGCGGTGGTTACGCCTTTTTCATCTGATCATTTGCTTCTTTTAATTTTCCATAAAGAATGTAATCTACGCTTTGCAGATCAGCTAGGGTAGCACAGTTAAGGGCGCACATAATCAAACGCAGATCTGCTTTCCAGCCTTGGATAATATCAATCACTTCTTCGACTGAATAGGTTTCAACCAATTCCAGAACGGTTCGTGACAGCCCTACAGCCTTTGCGCCAAAGACCAAACACTTAATCATATCCAGCGGATTCCGAACCCCTCCGCTAACCAAAAGTTCGACCTTATCTTTCCAGTCTTGGGCATTGAGAAGGGCTTGCATGGTAGACTGGCCCCATTGATTGAGATAATCACGCTGACCACTGCGACGGTTTTCAATATAGGCAAAGCTGGTACCACCACGACCTGATAGATCCACTGTACGAACACCCAATTCATAGGCTCTCTCGATGGTCGTCACATCCATTCCAAAGCCCACTTCCTTGAGGACAATCGGAACGGAGATTTGCTTACTATAGTCTGCTAGATTCGATTGCCAGCTTCTGAACTTCCTTTCTCCCTCAGGCATGAGTAATTCTTGCATAACATTGACATGCACTTGTAGGAGAAGAGGATTCATCTCTCCTACAGTCTGAAGACCTAATTCGACAGGCTTGTCCAATCCAATATTGGTTCCAAGAAGGAGATTTGGATGACTAGACTTGACAGAAAAAGAGTCAACTGTTGGATCTTTGAGAGCCGCACTATAAGATCCCGTCACAAACAAAATCCCACAGGCGTCCGCCACCTGAGCCAGCTTTTGATTGATTTCTTTACCTTTTTCACTCCCCCCTGTCATGGCATTGATATAAAAAGGAAAGTCCCACTTTCGACCAGCAAACTCTGTCGACAGATCGATTTCATCCAGGTCGTAAAGAGGCAAGGAAGAATGAATCAACTCCACCTCATCAAAGCTATTATAGGAACTTTTCTGCTCAAGGGCATAGCGGATGTGCTCATCCTTACGATTTGTCGTCATGTCCTATCCTTTCTTGGTATAAGAGCTCAATCCCTAGATCGGCCCAACGGTTTTTTAGGATTTCAGTTGATTGCTCATCAAAACTCAAGGCAATACCACAATCACCACCACCAGCACCGCTACTCTTAGCAACAGCCTGCAAATATTGACTGGCTTCTTTCAACTGTCTAAGCGAAGGCGTGTAAATATCTACGCTCAAGCCTTCTAAGAGCTTGCTGGCCACTTCTACTTGCTCGATAATTTTTTCTGATTTCCCCTGTTCCAAGGCTTCTACCAAAGAAACCACCGTTTCTTTTGAGGAACTTAAAAAATTCTGATTGATATTTTGCTTGATTTGCTGGACCATGTGACTCGATACAGCCACTTCCTTGGTCCATCCCACTAGGAAATCACATTCTAGGGCAGGTTGTACGTGTGAGATTGAAAAACCCCAATCACGCTCTAAAACAGTCGCTAAGTTTTCTTCTTCCAACCAAGTAGCCACCTTCTGGCGATCAAATGACTGGTAGAGAACCAAATCCTCTGCCACAATACAGGCAATGTCCCCCATAGAACCATTGTCTCCGCGCTTAAGCAAGACAGCACTGGCCAGCTTGAACAAGAGATCCTGATCAACCGAAAGATTATATAGAGCCAGCAGAGCCTTGATGACCAAGACAACGACGCTACCGCTAGAACCTAAACCAAACTTTTTCCCTTCTCTTTCCATTTTTCCTCGGATTTCCAAAGAAAAAGGTCGCAAGGTCTGCCCACGATAAACAAGGAAATCTTCCACTAAAACAATCGTTTCTTGAATCAAACTGTAGTCAGGATTTGGCGCCAAGTCCACTTCAAAATCAAACATATCCGAATAAATATGGTAACTATCAGAAAAAGTAATCTCAGCCTTCATATAGATGGGAATCGCATTTATCAAGGCTAAATGCCCCGGCTCTAAAATAGCATATTCGCCTGCCCAATAGAGTTTTCCGCAAGTTTTAACAGCAATCATCTTGACTCAAATCCTTTGTTTTTGACATAATTAAGCGATAACGTTGACCGAAGATTTCTGACAAATTCTCCAAGTCTTTCTCCTGACAGAGGACTTTGACATTGGGACCAGCATCCATAGTAAAGTAGCAGGCTTCCCCTTGCTCACGAAGCTGGCGGACAAAGTCCATGGCTTCATAGCTTGCATCGGTCAGATAAGAAAAGGCTGGTGATGCTGTTTTGGTCGTAGCGTGCATAGACAGGGCATTTTTCTCCGTTAACTCCCCAACCTTAGCAAAATCATTTTCTTTGAGATAAACCAGCATATCCTGATAGTCTTTCTCAGACTGACGCACCCAGTCGTCAAAAGTCGTCGAGGTTTCCACACAGAGTTTCATCCCATCACGGCTAGATATTGGTTTTTTCTTGTCTTCTAGCACCAACATAATCATAGCTAGTTTCAAGTCTGTCTCTACAGGATAAATTTCTCCACTATCCTTATCCCAGGCTCCTAGCGGTCCATAAAAACTTCGAGAAGAAGAACCTGAGGCAAACTTAGCCTCCTGTGCCAACTGACTTCTATCCAATCTAAGCTTGAAAAAAGCATTGCAAGCCTTGACCAGGGCAGACAAACCACTAGAACTTGAGGACAAGCCAGCTGCAGTAGGCATATTGTTTTGAGTATCTATACGGACAAAACCCTCACCAGCTGGACGGTAGCGGTCAATAATCTTTCTCATCTTGGCATGCTCCGCCTCATTTTGTAGTTGACCATTGATATAAAAGGCATCAGCTATTGCATCCGTCGGAAGAGATGACAAGGTTGTCTCTGTGTACATATTCTCCAAAGTCAAAGAAATACTGCTTGTAGCAGGCACCATCTCTTTTTCTTTTTTCTTTCCCCAATATTTGATAATAGCAATATTTGCGTAGGAACGTACTGTTACAGGTTCTCTATCCATGTCTGAACAGCTCCTTTCTCTTCTAATCTTTCAGCTAGTTCTTGAGCTTGTGTCAAATCGGCTGCCAAGGCTATGATACAGCCTCCTAGCCCACCACCGCTCATCTTGGACCCCAGAGCACCATGGCTAAGAGCCGTTTCAACTAAAGAATCTGCCTCAGGGCTACTGACACCAATTTCTTTTAGATGTAAATGCGCTTGACTAAGGATTTGTCCCAGCCCTTCAGCATTTTTTCGTGAAATCGCATCCTCTGCCTGCTGGGTCAATTCTCCCAAGGCATGCAAAAACGGCAGGGCATCCTTGCCCTTGTTTTGAACCACTTGGATGGCTTCACGAGTATGACCATAAACACCGGTATCGGCAATCACCAAATAGGCGGATAAATCCATCTCAAGTTCTGTAAATCCTACGTTCTTAATAAAGCGAATAGGCTGGTCACTGAGACAGGTCTTGGCATCCAAACCACTCGGATTCATATGTGCAATCATCTCAGCCCGATTGACCAAGATTTCTAGTACATCATGAGGCAGTTCTGCCTGATAGTAGTCAAATACCGCTCGAATGGCCGCTATGCTGATAGCTGCTGACGAACCCATTCCTCGTTTTTCAGGGATAGCCGAGTCAATCTCACAGCGAATGCAGGATTCTTTGATATCCAAATACTCCAGAGAAGCATAAACTGCCATGGACAAGGTATCCTCCTCATAGAGACGCCAAGGACTCGCTGCAGGAACTACCTTACAAGTCACTTCCACCTCCAAAAGAGGCAGAGAAATGGCAGGATAACCGTAAACGACCGCATGCTCCCCTATTAAAATAATCTTACTATGTGCCTGACCGACACCAACTTTTTTTGTCATTTTTTCCTTTTGCTAGACGAAAAAGCCGTCTCATACTCAATGAAAATCAAAAAGCAAACTAGGAAGCTAGCCGCAAGCTGTACTTGAGTACGGCAAGGTGACGCTGACGTGGTTTGAATTTGATTTTCGAAGAGTATTATTTTTTTCTACAAGTATTTATTCTCTCCTATCTATTTTATTATATTTTCACAAAAAAAGCGATTGTTTCCTTCACAATCGCTCGATGCTAAAATAAAACTTTTAAGCAAACTAGAGAAAAAACTCAAGAAAGAAATGGATAAACTCAGTTGCATGATTACAACTGAGTTCTCCTAGTCTATTTTCTATTCTTGCATGGTGTAACCGACACCACGCACGGTTTTAATGTAGCTTTTTTGACCTTTTACATCAAGCTTGCTACGTAGATAACGGATATAGACATCCACGATATTCGTCTCTGTCGCACTTTCATACTTCCAGACACTTTCCAACAACTGCTCACGAGTCAGAACTTTCTTGCTCCCCATAAGAGTAGCCAAGAGGTCATACTCACGACGAGTCAAAGCAATCATCTCCTCGCCACGATAAACGGTATGATGTTCTACATCCATACGCAGATTACGGTAAGACGTTGGAACCTTCATCTGACTACAGTGTTGGTCGATAAAGTCCCTACCTCGGAAAATCGCTGAAATACGAGCCACCAAATTATCAATAATAACTGGCTTATAGATGTAAGAAACGGCAAAGCGTTGGATTGTCTCAATCTGATCTTGCAATTCTTCACGATGGTCCAAGACCATGATAACTGAGGCTGGCTTAGTCCGACTCAGCTTGTCTGCAAAATCCTGGGCTGTCATATCCCCCAGATGAGCATTCAATAAAATCAAGTCATAGTCTGTCTGAAGAGCCATGGAGAGGGCTTTTTGCCCCTCCTCAACCTGATCAACTCGGTATTGCTCTTTTTGGAGCTCCAAACTTAAAAAATGAGCTAGATTTCGTTCTTTCTCAAGTAATAAAATCCGTTTCCCCATGGCAGACCTACTTATTTTTCGTCATACCAAGAGTAGTGGAAGGTTCCTTCTTTGTCTTTACGTTGGTAAGTGTGGGCACCAAAGTAGTCACGTTGCGCTTGGATCAAGTTAGCTGGAAGGTCAGCTGAACGGTAGCTATCAAAGTAAGTAATAGCTGCTGAGAAAGTTGGCACTGGCACACCAGCTTGAACAGCAAGAGCTACGATATCACGCACTGCTTGTTGGTACTTAGCAGTAACATCCAAAAAGTACTCATCCAAAAGAAGGTTAGCAAGATCTGCATCACGGTTGTAAGCATCTGTAATCTTTTGCAAGAAACGAGAACGGATGATACAGCCATCACGCCAGATAGATGCGATGTCTGCAAATGGCAAGTTCCAGTTATTTTCTTTAGAAGCTACACGCAATTGAGCAAAACCTTGTGCGTATGAAATGATTTTTGAGAAGTAAAGGGCTTGACGGATCTTTTCAATCAACTCAGCCTTGTCTCCTTCAAAGTTGAAGGCAGCTGGTTTTGGAAGAACCTTGCTTGCATGCACACGTTCTTCTTTGTAAGTTGAAATGTAACGTGCAAATACTGACTCAGTGATTAGTGACAATGGCACACCAAGGTCAAGTGATGATTGGCTAGTCCATTTACCAGTTCCCTTGTTACCTGCAGCATCAAGGATGTAGTCTACGATTGGTCCATCTTGACCTTCATCGTCTTTACGGCTCAAGATATCAGCTGTGATTTCGATTAAGTAGCTGTCCAATTCACCCTTGTTCCACTCAGTAAAGATTTCAGCCATATCTTCTGCAGAAAGGCCTAGCAAGTGTTGCATCAAGTCATAGCTTTCTGCGATCAATTGCATGTCACCATACTCGATACCGTTGTGGACCATCTTCACATAGTGACCAGCTCCATCAGGACCGATGTAAGTCACACATGGTTTGCCATCTTCTGGTGCTTTAGCTGAGATTTCTTCAAGAACATCCGCAACCAATTCGTATGCTTCTTTTTGTCCACCAGGCATGATAGAAGGACCTTCAAGGGCACCTTTTTCACCACCAGAAACTCCAGTACCGATAAAGTTGATACCTGAGTTTGCCAATTCTTCATTACGACGGATGGTATCTTTGTAGAAAGTGTTTCCTCCGTCGATCAAGATATCACCTTTGTCAAGGTGTGGAAGAAGGGCTTGAATTGTAGCATCTGTACCAGGTCCAGCTTGAACCATGAGCATGATACGACGAGGTTTTTCGATTGAGTTTACAAAACTTTCAACGTCATAGCTTGGTACAAAGTTCTTTTCAGGATGGCAAGCAATTACATCTTCAGTTTTTTCTTTACTACGGTTGTAAATAGCAACTGTGTAACCACGAGATTCAATATTAAGGGCAAGGTTACGACCCATTACGGCCATACCAACAACACCAAAGTTAGCTTTTGTCATTTGACACTCCTCTTGTTTAATTTGTTTTATTTTATCATTTTTACTTTTGAAAAGAAAGAATTTTGTAACGACTGCTTAGTAGTCCAAGTCATCCGCATGTCCAGAACCATTTCCAACAAAGTATCCTGTCTTACAGTTAAGGGTAAAGAGATAGGTTCCATCTGGCTTGTAGAGGTTGTAATAACCATTGCCATTAACGATATTGACACGTTCAAGGATATATTGGTTACCAGTGATATAACCACGTGAACGTGAAGTCGCTAGAATCTGTTCTAAGACACCATCCGCGAAATCCCAAGCAGAATTATTGCTATCATCAATAGCTGACTGGTTATAAGAAACACGACTCGCACTTCTTTGAACAGCAACTCCTGCACTTGATACACCCATATTGACTTCACTGCGGGTACTTCTAGTTTCAGTTGATGCAGCATTTGAACTACTTGGACTTGTCTCACTAGCAGTATTTTCGCTTGCTTGACGAGAGTTTGAGCTGCTAGTTTCACTTGAACTTGAGCTTGAAGAACTTGTTTGCTGGCTCTTACCAAGGCTGATAGCCTTATCTAGAACTTTATCAAGCTCCGTATTTCCAGTTTTAATATCTGTAAATTTAGCATCCGATTTGGCTTTAGCATTGGTATCCAAGACACCATCCACAATAGCTGGCTTCTCAAATTGAGCATTTACATCTTGAATGGCCTTGATTTGAGTTGCTAGGCTATCATACTTAGATTTTGCAAGCGTATATTCACGACTACCTTCTAGCTTATCAAGCAAGGTTTTCAGTTGACTCAGCTTATCAAACTGACTATTCTTCAAAGCCGTTTTGTTGCTATCAGTGTAGAAGGCATCATATAAATTATTGAATTCTTCTGCATCTGACTGCGTGTTTGTAGTTGATTGAGAAGTCTGGATTTCCTTGGTCGAACGATCCACTTGACGATAAACATAATAAGCAGTTCCAAGGATAAGAACCACTAATGCGCCTAGAATCCCGTAAAGCACCCATTTCTTCTTACTTTTCCCATCTTCACTATCTGTCACTCGAGAACGTGTGAGAGCCTCTTCCGCTCCTACCAATGGTACTTCTTCCTTCTCAAATTCTTCGACAAGAGGAGCTTCTGAAACTCGTGTTAATTCTAAATCATCAAACTGACGCAATTCATCTTCTGGAGCTGGAGAAGTTACTCCTGTTCCCTCACGAAGCTCTTGAAGTAAATTATCCAGAGTCTGAGTTTCCTCTATCTCTTCTACCTCTTCTTTTTCAACTAGATCATCCTTGCTAAACTGACGCGTTTCAAACTTATCTGCCTCAATTTCATCTTTATGTTGTTTCACATACTTGTCCAAGATAGAATCTCCAGGCAACACACCTGCTTCCACCTCTTCATTTTTTCGCATGGCTTCTCCAACCGTTAGCTCTTTGGCATCATCAAAATCAAATTGCGCTTCTTTATGTTCTGTTTTATGACGATTCCGTCTTTTCTTACTCATGAGTTTTCCTTCCTACTTTACTTCCTGACGTTTAACACGCTGACCAAAATATTGATACAAATCAACTTTTAAAGTTCCGTTGTACAACTTCCGTTTCTTATCCGCCTGACTACCGTACTTGGTCTCAAAGGCTTCATCACTGGTTAAGATAAACTTGCTCCACGTTTTCAGTGGTGCAAATACTTGCCCCATTTCAGCATAAAGCTTGGTAACTCCTGCATCATCTGACAAGCGTTCACCATAAGGTGGGTTAGAGATAATCACTCCATTTATTTTATCAGAACGCAAATCCTGCACGCGCATCTGCTTAAAGGTAATATCTCCTGCAACACCTGCTGCTTGAGCATTTGCCTTAGCAATTTCCACCATACGTGCATCGATATCACAGCCCATGATATCTAGCTCAAGCTCACGATCCACTTTCTTAGCTGCTTCTGTGCGAACTTCCTGGATCAAGCGATCGCTAATCCAGTTCCATTCCTCAAAAGCAAAGGAGCGACGAAGACCTGGAGCCATCTTCCTAGCAATCATAACTGCCTCGATACAGAAAGTTCCTGAACCACAGGTTGGATCAATCAAGGGCTTGTCTGGATACCAGTTAGAGAGTTGCAAAATGGCTGCCGCCATATTTTCCTTGATAGGAGCCCCACCCTTTTCGGTACGATAGCCACGTTTAAAGAGACTGGAACCTGTTGTATCAATCATGACAGTTGCTATGTCTTTCAGAATAGAAACCTCAATCCTAAACTCTGGGCCATTCTCCATCAGAGGAACACCTTCTGGGCGGGCGTAGTGTTTTTGCAACTTTTTAACAACGGCCTTCTTTGAAATAGCCTGAACACTGGGTTCATTGTGTAGTTTAGATTTCACACATTTGGCTTTTGAAATCGGAAATCGAGCTCCAAGTGGTAAATAATTTTCCCAATCTAGAGCGAAAACTCCCTGAAAGAGCTCCTCAAAAGTCTTAGCTGGAAAAGTTCCTACGATAATCTTGATACGGTCTGCTGCCCGAAGCCAGAGGTTGGTTTCGATAACGGCTCTCACGTCTCCTTGAAAACGAACACGTCCATTTTCAACCTGACAATCGTAGCCCAACTCTCGCACTTCACGACCAACGACAGCCTCAAGACCCGCTGCAGCAGTAGCGATTAAATTAAATTCTTTTTTCATTTTCAGTCTTATAAGACCTTTCTATATGTCCACTTTAAAAAATGAGGTTGAGAAAGTTTTCTCAGCCCCAACCTATATGCAATTTTCTATAAGCCATGTTTTGTTCCAGAAGTGACTAGGACCACTCCCTTCGATAATCATCTGTCTACCACTAACAACTTACAGCTGATAGCAGTCAGAGTACTACGTTCGTTTCCGTGTACTCCATGCCCCGACCGAAATTTGGGTTGCTAGCTTGAGGGGTTTACCGCGTTCCACTCTCTCTGTTTCCAGAAAGACTCCGTCACTGTGGCACTTTCAAGCCTACTCTGGCCTATCCAAGGACTTAGCCATTTCAACTGCCGTAACGATTTCTCGTCCCTAGGCTTATGGTTTCGCCTAGCACAAACACTACAGGCATCACAGCCTGTGCTAGCATGGACTTTCCTCATGAAAAGAAATTCTCCTCACGCGATTATCCAAAAATTGCACTTTTCAAATACACTCTTATAAATCAGAGTTATCCAAAATTTGTTTACCAAATACTTCTTTCTCAAGACGATTTAAACGTTTCAAAATATCAAAATTCGTCATAGAAGTTGTTGCTGTCATTTCAAGTGGTTCTGCTTGAACCGGTGCAGATTCAGGTTTGCGAGACAATTCTTCCTTCAACTCTGCAATTTCTTGACGGAGAGACTTGACTAAGGCAGCATAAGTTTCATAGTCCTTGATGACATCGTCCAAAAATTCATCAACTTCAACCTTACTATACCCACGGACTTCACGTCCAAACTCTTGCTCGAAAATATCTTTTGCTGAAAAAATAATACTTGCCATCTCTCTCTCCATTCTCGGTTTCTAATAGTATTATTATATAAAAAAAGACAAACAAAAATCAAGGTCAAAGCCTTACTTTTCAGAAAAATTTTCTACTAGCTCATTTAAGTCTTCAAAGGTTAGCCTTTTTATCCGATAACCTTCCTGATTTTTCATCAAATTGTCTATAAATTTTAATTTAGTCTCATTTTCTGGATCATAGAAAAAATAAGCTAAATCAGTATTTTCCAGTAAAAATCGTTGGTAGTCTCGTAGTTGCCCCATATGTTCATATTTAGGATAGGCATATTTGACAAAATCGACCTTCTTAAATTGGCTAAGTTTAAGCTGATTCGCTTCATTCCAATTTTCCCCGTGTGTTTCAAAATCAAAAATGGTCGCTAGGCTGAAATCATAGTCTTCTTTCATTTCATTTGCGACATCCAGCACCCAAGATTCAAATCCCAAGTTTCCTGTAAATACCAGCCATTTAATCCCTTCTTCTGCTAAACTTTCTAAATCACGGCGAATGGCTTTCTTTATAATTTTTAGCCTGATATCTTTTTCATTAAACAAACCCAAGTCAAAATTAGAATATCCCATAATTAAAGCTGTAGTCATTTTTACACCTTTCTTTCTATTTTTATGGTATAATAGAGTGATGTTATTGTACCAATAAGGAGAAATATGGTCAACTATCCTCATAAAATTTCATCAAAAAAAAGCCAAACATCCATTTCTCAACCAAAAAATTTCGCAAATCGAGGAATGACATTTGAAAAGATGATTAACGCTACAAACGACTACTATCTGACGCATGGTATGGCAGTTATCCATAAAAAGCCAACGCCTGTTCAAATCGTTCGAGTAGACTATCCTCAACGTAGTCGAGCCAAAATTGTAGAAGCCTACTTTAGACAAGCTTCCACAACAGATTACTCTGGCGTATATAGAGGACATTACATTGACTTTGAAGCCAAGGAAACGCGGCAAAAAAATGCTATCCCAATGAAGAACTTCCATCTTCACCAGATTCAACATATGGAACAAGTTCTAGAACAGCAGGGCATTTGCTTCGTATTGCTTCATTTTTCTTCTCGACAAGAAACTTATTTGTTGCCGGCACTTGATTTGATTCGCTTTTATCATCAAGATAAGGGCCAAAAATCAATGCCACTTGGATATATTCAAGAATACGGATATTTAATAAAGCAAGGAGCTTTCCCTCAAATTCCCTATCTCGATATTATCAAAGAACGTTTACTAGGTGGTAAAACAAGATGAATAAACAAACTATTCTGCGATTCTTAAAGTATATTGGAATTACATTTCTTACCTTATTTATCGCATTATTTCTATTGGGTGGAGGTATCTTCCTCTACTTTGTTAGCAAGGCTCCAGCCTTATCTGAAAGTAAATTAGTTGCGACAACCTCTAGCAAGATTTATGACAACAAAAACGAACTGATTGCTGACCTTGGATCTGAACGTCGCGTAAATGCCCAAGCAAATGAAATTCCTACTGACTTGGTCAAGGCCATCGTGTCTATCGAAGACCACCGTTTCTTTGATCATAGAGGTGTTGATACCATTCGTATCATGGGGGCGGCATTGAGAAACCTCCAAGGGAAAGGAGGGCTCCAAGGGGCTTCAACCTTGACTCAGCAATTGATTAAATTAACTTATTTCTCTACTTCAACTGCCGATCAAACCTTGTCACGTAAAGCCCAAGAAGCTTGGCTAGCCGTTCAATTAGAGCAAAAAGCAACCAAGCAAGAAATCCTGACCTACTACATCAACAAAGTCTACATGTCTAACGGTAACTATGGAATGCAAACCGCAGCCGAAAATTACTATGGAAAAGACTTGAAGGATTTAAGCTTGCCACAGTTAGCACTCCTAGCCGGAATGCCTCAAGCACCAAACCAATATGATCCATATTCCCATCCAGAAGCTGCTCTAGAGCGTCGTAACTTGGTACTTTCAGAAATGAAGGGACAGAAGTATATCAGTGCAGAAGATTACGAAAAAGCTATTAATACGCCTATCACTGACGGTCTTCAAAGCTTGAAGTCAGCCAATAGTTACCCAGCCTATATGGACAACTACCTCAAAGAAGTAATCGACCAAGTCGAACAAGAAACGGGCTACAACCTTCTTACCACAGGTATGGAAGTCTATACTAATGTCGACAAAAATGTTCAACAGAGACTTTGGGATGTATACAATACAGATGAGTACGTTGCTTATCCAGATGATGAACTTCAAGTAGCTTCCACTATCGTAGATGTAACAAATGGTAAAGTCATTGCTCAGTTAGGGGCCCGTCACCAATCAAGTAATGTATCTTTTGGAATCAACCAAGCCGTTGAAACCAACCGTGACTGGGGTTCTACTATGAAACCAATCACTGACTATGCTCCCGCTTTAGAATATGGAGTCTATGACTCTACTGCTTCTATTGTACATGATGTTCCTTATAACTATCCTGGTACTGATACTCCTGTCTACAACTGGGATCATGGTTACTTTGGGAATATTACAATTCAGTATGCACTCCAACAATCACGAAATGTCACAGCCGTTGAGACTTTGAATAAGGTCGGTCTAGATAGATCTAAAACCTTCCTTAATGGTCTGGGTATCGACTATCCAAGCATGCATTATGCAAACGCCATTTCAAGTAACACAACTGAATCCAACAAACAGTACGGTGCAAGTAGTGAAAAAATGGCTGCTGCTTATGCCGCCTTTGCTAATGGTGGTATTTACCACAAACCAATGTATATCAATAAAATCGTCTTCAGTGATGGTAGTGAAAAAGAATTTTCTGATGCTGGTACACGAGCTATGAAAGAAACTACTGCCTATATGATGACCGAAATGATGAAAACTGTTTTAGCTTACGGAACCGGACGTGGTGCTTACCTACCATGGCTTCCACAAGCAGGTAAGACAGGTACTTCTAACTATACTGATGACGAAATTGAAAAGTATATCAAGAACACTGGCTACGTAGCTCCAGATGAAATGTTTGTAGGTTATACTCGTAAGTATTCTATGGCTGTATGGACTGGTTACTCAAATCGTTTAACTCCAATCGTTGGAGATGATTTCCTAGTTGCTGCTAAGGTTTATCGCTCAATGATATCGTATCTATCAGAAGATGATCAACCTGGAGATTGGACGATGCCAGACGGCCTGTTCCGAAATGGAGAATTCGTCTTCCAGAACAACGCGAAGAACACATGGAATAATTCAGCAACACAACAAACACAAACGGTAGAAACTCCAAGCACAACAGCTGAAAGTTCAACTACACAGGCAAGTACGACGGTTGGTCAACAACCCAATAATGCTCCAGCAACTGATCCTAATCAAGGACAAGCTGGCCAGGCTGTTCAACCGACACAACCAGTACAACCAACGCCACAAAATCCACAAGTTCAACAACCACAACAGTGAGATGAAAGAAAATCCTGAGAATAAAAACTCAGGATTTTTTCTACAAAAAAATTAGTTTCATAATCTTTGAAAGTGAAGAGAGGTTTCAACTCATTTTCGATAAACCAAAAGAAGTTAGCGAATAACTAACTTCTTTTTATCTTATTTCACATGTTTTGCAAGTTCTTCTTGCGCTTTTTTATTGGATTCTTCTTTTTCTTTCATCCATTTATCTTGAGCTTTTTGGTATTCATCCACAGTGACTGCCTTGTCTTGAAGTTCCAAGTATTTGTATAGGAGCGGATCGCTTGTCCCCTTGTTACCAGAGAAGGCAAACGGCATCGTAAATGGTACCATCTTAGACAAGATTGGGCGACCAGTGAGTGATGTTGTTGGAATAATCAAGGCACTATCTGTCAACCAAGCTTGGGCTGTAGCATACTTATCATAACGTTTTGCTACATCTATTGTCTCATTTCCAGCTTCAGTTACCAATTTCTCATAGTCGTTCAGACCAACCTTCTTAGCTGCAGCATTATCTGTACCAGAATCAAAGCCAAAGTAGGTTTTAGTGTTTTCACCAACTGATGGTTTGATAATATCGAGGTAAGTAGATGGATCCGCAAAGTCTGGAGACCAACCAACATTATCTGAAATATCCCAATCTTCTCCAGCTGCTGTCTCAGCAAAGTAGGTAATATTCAAGACCTCATCTTTTTGTAGTTGTTGAATATCAATAATGACATTATCAGTTCCTAAAGTTGCTTCCAAGGATTGTTTCATAGATTGGACGCGCTGAACTTTTGTAGTTGCTGTCTGGTCAACTGGCATGTCCAAATGAATTGGGAAGGTCACGCCTTCTGCCTGTAAGGCTGACTTAGCCTTCGCAAATTCAGCCTTAGCCTTGTCTGGATTGTAAAGACCATCTTGGGCATCGGCAAGATTAACATCCTTCCATTCATCTCCATAAGTCACCAATTTTTCTTTGACCATATCGCCAAAGTTCTTCCCATCCGCTTGGACAAACGTTGGTGGAACAAAGAGATTACGCAAGATTTTGCTTGCACCACTAGCACCGTTCACTTGTGAAGCATAGGCTGTACGATCAAAACCAAAGGCAATAGCTTGGCGGAAGTCCTTGTTTAAGAGAGCCTTTTTAGTAGATGTCTTTTGTTCGTCGCTAGTCTTGGAAGTATATTTATAGGATTGACGGTCAATATTTGTCCCTACTAGATAAGTCGTAGAGTCTTGTTGAGTATAGACGATATTATCTTTCATACTCTTCTCAAGCTCTGCAAAACTTGCATTTGTTGGAAAGAGACGAGCTGCTGAAAGGCTACCGTCCTTAAAGTTTTCTGCAGGTTTGCTGGTATCTTGCCCATCCCAGAATGACAATTTAACTTTGTCAACATGAACATTGTCCTTATCCCAGTAGTTCGGATTTTTCGCAAATTCAACGGAAGATTTAGCCACAATAGATTTCAGCAAATAAGGACCATTGTACAAGATACTGCTTGGATCTGTTGCTTTGGCAAAATCATCCCCTTTTGAGTTCAAAAACTCTTCATTGAGCGGCGCAAGCACACCCATGGTTGTTTTAGAATTCCAAAAACTTTCAGGTTTGTTCAAAGTGTATTGAACTGTTTGATCGTCAAGGGCTTTAATCCCGACTTGAGAGAAGTCTTTAACTTCCCCTTTAGCATATGCGTCCAAACCTTTAATTGAATCTTGTACTAAGTAAAGGGCTTGTGATTTCTTATCTGTTGCATATTTAAGACCTGTCACAAAGTCCTGAGCCTTAACAGGAGCGTACTCTTCTCCCTCAGACGTGTACCACTTGGCATCCTGACGAATCTTATAAGTATAAGTCAAGCCATCCTTAGAAACCGACCAGTCTTCTGCCAATGAAGGAACAAGGTTCCCGTATTTATCATTTTCAAGCAATCCATCAATGACGTTACTAGTAATGTTTGAAGTAGCTGCCTTACTGGTTGTCAAATAGTTGAGATTATCTGGATCTGTCTCGTAGGTAAAGGCAAAGGTCTGCTCACCTTTAGCGCCTGAGCCCCCAGAACAAGCAGCTAAAACACCCGCTGCTAATAAAGTCACTCCCGCAAGAGCCAATACTTTCCTTGTTTTCATAGTATTCTCCTCTGTTTTTCTATCCATTATAGACCCTTTTTCAAACATTGTCAACAGAATTTTCAGAATTTTTGAAAATTATTTTTTAAACATTAGGTTTGCAAAAATATGAATAATAACAAAAAACCTCAACTACATTAGGTAGTCGAGGAATGATCAATCATATTTCTGTAAGCAGTTTGATTTGTTTAATCTAACTCATTTCTTACACACTGCAAGGCTGCTCCGATTACCTGGTGCATATCATAATAGCGATAGTGTCCTAAACGACCACCAAAGATAACATTGCCTTGCTCATCAGCAAGTTTTTTATATGATTTATACAAATGATTATTACGATCATTATTAACTGGATAATAAGGATCATCACCTTTTTCCCATGTTTTAGAATGTTCTTTAGTAATGATAGTCTTAGCTTGATTCCCAAACTCAAAATGTTTGTGTTCAATAATTCGAGTATATGGAGTTTCTGCATCTGTATAGTTCACAACTGCATTTCCTTGGTAATTCTCCATATCCAAGGTCTCGTTTTCAAAACGAAGACTACGATACTCTAATTCACCCAACTTATAGTCGAAGAATTCATCAATCATACCAGTAAATACAATCTTAGGGAAGTCCTTCATATATTGCTCTTTATTCGCGAAGAAATCAACATTGGTTTCTACATCAATGTTTTCATGGTCCAACATTTTTTCAACTATTTGAGTGTATCCACCAATTGGAATTCCTTGATAGGTATCGTTAAAATAGTTGTTATCATACGTCAAACGTACTGGCAAACGGCGAATGATAAAGGCAGGAAGTTCAGTAGTTGGTTTCCCCCACTGTTTCTCTGTATAGTCTTTAATCAATTTTTCATAAATATCTGTACCTACAAGAGAGATAGCCTGTTCTTCCAAATTTTCAGGAGTTTTACCATTTAAAACAGCACGTTGTTCATCAATCTTAGCTTGTGCTTCCGCTGGCGTTACAACTCCCCAGAGTTTATTGAAGGTATTCATATTAAAAGGGAGGTTATAAATCTCACCCTTATAGTTTGCAACTGGAGAGTTTGTGTATCGGTTAAACTCTGAAAACTGATTTACATAATCCCAAATCTCCTTATCAGAAGTATGGAAAATATGAGCACCATACTGGTGAACTTGAATTCCTTCCTCTTCACGAGTATAGATATTACCCGCGATATGATTTCGTTTTTCAATGACTTTTACTTTTTTTCCTTTTAAGGCTGCTTCATGGGCAAAGACTGCACCAAAGAGACCAGCACCAACAACAAGATAATTGTACATCTTAAGCTCCTTTATTTTTTAACAAACTGTTGTAGCAATTGTACAAGATTGATTACTTTAATCGATGATACAATTGTATATTTTACATCTTAAATCCGTACTTCTTATCCATAGACTTCTGCCAAAAGAATCTTGCTTTCTTGCTTAGTTTTCGGACCATCATCCACACCAAATACGATATGCGAATGAATATCAATCATTTTATCTTATTTTCCTTCCATCACATCATTGATTGCTGCCTTAACTGACTCTAAACTGCTATCACTTATTTCCATCATATAGAGGTTGCTATCAGGCATGGCATAAGATGGTAAATCCATCCGCCCTGTTCCTTTGAGATCTTGCGAGATAATCTTATAAGTTCCACCACTCTCAAGTTGGGCATTGGCCAGATTCATCATGGTTTCAAGCGGCATATTGGTTTGCAAAGAATCTTGTAGTCCCTTTATAATACTGTCATAATTTTTCAAAGCTTCTGTCGAGGTTAACTTTCGCAAAATAGCGACAATAACCTTTTGCTGGTTGCGACCACGATCTCGGTCTCCATCTGCCAATGAATAACGCTCTCGTACAAAGCTAAGAGCTTGCTCCGAGTCAAGATGAACACTTCCTACAGGATAGAACTTCCCATTTGTATGAGCAGTAAATTCTTGGTCATTATAAACATCAACTCCACCGAGTAAATCAATCAATTTCAAGAAAGAGGTGAAATTCAAACGAGCATAATAGTTCAAGTCAATACCATAGAGATTTTCCAGTGTATGAATCGAAGCATCTACTCCATAAATACCCGCATGAGTCAACTTATCTTTTTGATTATTCCCTCCGTCTGCAATCGGAACATAGGAATCACGAGGTGTTGTGGTCAAGAGAATCTTTTTAGTTTCACGATTCACTGTCATAATGATATTGACATCAGAACGAGAAACTGAACTAATTGGACCGTAAGTATCAATTCCGCTGATATAAACGTTGAAACTGTCACCTTTGACATCCTTTGGAGTTTCAACCTTCTTAGTTAATTCTTTGGTATAAATTTTCTTAATCTTTGAAGCATAGTCTGGATATTCTGATTCGATTATATTTTCAAAGACACTGTTTAGAAGGATTGCCTTTGTATCTCCAGCTAACAAGCTCTTATAGGCCGCAAGATAAGAACTGCTTTCTTCGACTGTCAATTCCTTATTTTGACTAGCCTTCAGATCATTCAGTAACTGTTGGATATTGTCCTTATCCGTCCCAGTAGGCCCCATTACACTGGTTACCTGACTGATATTCTCAATTGGACTATCTGCTAACACCGCAATACTCATCGAATAATTTGAGTAATTTGATGTTGCATTCAAACGACTAGTAAATCCAATGAACTGACTTACAACAAAGAGGGAAGTCCCATTAATCAAAATACCAAGTAGTAATAAAATCAGCGTTAGATTTTTAGCTTTCTTAGACCGAATTAAAAAGAAGCACAAGACAGCTAAGGCTACAATTAGGACGGTAACTACTATGTTCAGATATCGGAAGGCTAGCATATTGTATTTGAAAATCAAAAACAATAAAAAGACTGCTAGTATTGCATAGATAGCTAGCAACCCCCAACTAATCAATATTTTTGTTTTACCCTTACGAGCTCGCTTCGAAGATCTACTCACGATATACCTCTATTATCAATTTTTATTTCATTTCACTTTATTATATCATAAAATACATCATCAACAGTACATTGTATGATACATACTCTCCAAGTAAAGTATCCTCAATATCTCACTAAACTTCTACGTTTTAACTTTTAATATATTGCTGTGAAATACAATAAACGAGGTCCCTTACGGAACCTCGCTCATCATTATTTCACATGATTTTCTGCTTCTTTTTGAGCTTTTTCGATTGCTTTTTTGCTTTCTTGCTCCCATTTAGTCTTAGCTTCTTCAAACTGTTTGGTTGTCACAGTATCTTTTTGCAGTTTCATGTACTTGTAGTTATTGCCATCACCCTTGATACCGACCAATGAATAACCTCTTGTAAATGGCGTCACTTTGGTTACAGATGCTGTTCCACCACTTGACATGGCTGACATAATCAGAGAATTGTCAATCATCCAAGCCTGTGCTTCAGCATATTTTTCATAACGTTTGGCTACATCTTTATTTTCGCTATCTGCATCTTTGAGCATCTTGGTGTAGGTATCAAGACCCAAGCTAGCAATTTTAGCTTTATCTTCCTGAGCATCTAGGCCAAAGATTTTGAGGTAGAATCCATCCTCTGCATTGAAAGGATTGAGATAAGTTGATGGATCTTGGTAGTCACCTACCCACCCATCAAAGTTCAAATCATAGTCTCGATCAGCAGGCGTTGGTGCTAAGAAGGCTACGTTATTAAAATCATCTGTTGAAAGTTGCTGAACATCAATGACAATGTTATCAGCACCTAAAACTGACTCTAGAGTCTGCTTAACAGAGTTCATGCCTGTCACAGCATTTTTACTTGTTTGATCAACAGCCACATCCAAGTGAATAGGGAAAGTCACACCTTGACTTGCCAATTCTTTTTTAGCTTCCGCAAATTTTGCTTGGGCCTTTTCTTTGTTAAAATAGGCATCCTGAGCATCTGCCAAGTCAATGCCTGACCATTCTGTTCCGTAGTTAACCAATTTAGAAGCGACTACTTCTCCAAAGGTCTTGTCTCCAACTTGGACAAATGTAGGAGGTACTAGGGTGTTGCGAAGGGTCTTGCTAGCTGCTTCTTCCCCATTTGACTGGGCAGAATAGGCTGTGCGATCTAAGGCGAAGTTCACCGCTTGGCGGAGGTTCTTGTTCAAGACAGCTGTTTCAGTTGACTTCTTCTGCTCATCTGTCGTTTTAGACGTATGGTTGTAAGCCTTACGATTAACGTTAAAATTGAAGTACCAAGAAGTCTTGTCCTGCAAGCTATAAACGATATTATCCTTATATTTTTCCTTGGTCTTAGCAAAGTTAGAACTATTTGGATAAACCCCAGCGATTGAATAGGCTCCACTTTCAAAGTTACGGATAGTCAATTCTTGGTCTGAACCATCAAAGTAAGCCAATTTCACGTGTTCAATCGATACTTTATCATGATCGTAGTAATGCGGATTTTTCACATACTCGATTGATGATTTTGATGTGAAATCTTTTAACAAATAAGGTCCGCTGTAGAGAATGCTATCTGGAGATAGGGTCCCAAAATCTTTGCCTTTTGAGTTTAGAAACTCTTCATTCACTGGGAAAAGAATACTATTGGTTGTTTTTGAGTTCCAGTAAGGTTCTGGGCGTGCCAAAGTATACTCAACAGTATGGTCGTCGATTGCCTTCACACCAACCTTAGAAAAGTCAGAATCCGCTCCTGTAATATATTCATTCAAGCCCTTGATCGAGTTTTGAATCAAGTCAATGGCCTGGGATTTATTATCCACTGCGTATTTGATACCTGTCACAAAATCTTGTGCCTTGACTGGAGCGTACTCTTCACCGTCAGCTGTGAACCATTTGGCATCTTTTCTCAGTTTATAGGTATAAGTCAGACCGTCGCTTGAAACAGACCAGTCTTCTGCCAAAGACGGAACTAGGTTTCCATGATTGTCATTTTCAAGCAAGCCATCAACTAGGTTGGTAATGATGGCTGTATTATCAGCGTAGTAGTCTAATAGGTAGTTAAAAGTAGTTGGGTTTCCACTAAAAGTTGATGAGTAAGTTTTTGTATCTGAACCTGATTGTCCGCAAGCAGCTAAAAGCAAGGCAGCTGCAAAAGTCAGGCCTGCATTAAGGACACGCTTTTTTGTAGTCATCTTCTTTCTCCTTTATGTTAGTTTTTGTAACATAGGTTTATTTTACCAAAATAGTGGAAATTTGTAAAGTTAATTGAATTTGAGAATGAAAGTTTATAAATCTTAGTCATAAAAAAACAAAGGATTTCTGCCTTTCATACAGTCCTCCCTTGTTTTTATACGATTTCATTTTTAGATTTTTCTGTAAAAAATGTTTATAGTAATTCCACACAGAAAGCATCCCATGGAGCCAAGATTTGTTTTTCAAAAACTTCTTGAGCCGTGGTATTTTCAATCAAGACCGATTTGACGTTTCCTTCTACGGTCAAGTCTTGCTCTTCATTGGACAAGTTAGCGACGACTAGGAAGCGACGGTCACCATCTTTACGGATATAAGCAAAGACCTTATCAGCAGTTTCAAGCAATTCAAATTCAGCTCGAATCAGCCAGCTATTCTCCTTACGGATTTGAACCAGTTTCTGATAGGTATAGAAAATAGAATCTGGATTTGCCAGTGCTTCTTGAACGTTGATTGCTTGATAGTTTGGGTTGACTGCCAACCAAGGTTGACCTGTTGAGAAACCAGCGTTTTTGCTCTCGTCCCATTGCATAGGGGTACGGGCATTGTCACGTCCAATGACACGGATACTGTCCATGATTTCTTCCATCGGAACGCCTTTTTCAAGAGCTTCACGCGCATAATTGAGGGATTCAATATCTTCTACTTGGTCCAGCGTTTCAAAGGGATAGTTGGTCATCCCAATCTCCTCACCTTGGTAGATATAAGGTGTTCCTCTCATGAGATGAAGCAAGATTGCAAAGGCTTTGGCAGATTTTTCGCGGTATTCTTGGTCATTTCCCCAGATTGAGACGATACGAGGAAGGTCATGATTGTTCCAGAAGAGCGAATTCCAACCGTCCTCAACTCCTAATTCTGTCTGCCATTTGTTAAAAATTTCTTTTAACTTAGCGATATTCAGCTCTTTTTGATAATGCCATTTAGGCTGACCTTCCTGATACTGAAGACCGATATGTTCAAAATGGAAGACCATAGACAATTCTTGCCCCTTTGGATCCGAGTAGAGCTTGGCAATCTCTGGCGTTGCTCCCCATGTTTCCCCTACTGTCAAGAGATCCTGATCTCCAAAGGTCGCCTGATTCATCTCCTTGAGATAAGGGTGGAGCATAGGACCATTATTGACTACTTTCTCATCAGGAATTTTCCCAATCATGTCGATAACATCCATACGGAAACCGCCAATGCCTTTATCAATCCAGAAGTTCATCATCTCATAAATTTTCTGGCGAAGTTTTTCATTTTCCCAGTTGAGATCAGGCTGTTTCTTACTGAAAAAGTGGAGATAGTATTGACCTGACTTTTCATCGTATTCCCAAGCAGAACCACTAAAGATAGAATCCAAATCATTGGGTTCATCCCGCCAAATATAGTAGTCACGTTCAGGGCTGTTAGGATTTTCACAGGCCTCGACAAACCAAGCATGTTCATCTGAGGTATGATTGACCACCAAGTCCATGATGATACGAATATCACGTTTCTTAGCTTCTGCGATCAGTTGGTCCATATCCTCCATGGTCCCGAAAATAGCCGCAATCGCTTGATAATCAGCAATATCATAGCCATTATCATCCATAGGACTGTCATAAACTGGAGAAAGCCAAATCGCTGTAATTCCTAACTTGGCTAGATAGTCTAACTTACTGGTAATTCCTGGCAAATCGCCAATTCCATCTCCGTTGCTATCCATAAAGCTCTTAGGATAAACTTGATAGACTACGGCATTGTGCCACCATTTTTCTTGCATCTTCTTACCTCATTATTTTAATAATCTACAGTCTATGATAGCGCTTTTCAGATTTTTATGCAAGCGTTTGCCTAATCTTTTTGATTCCTTTTTTAACTCCATAGTTTCCTAACTTCCATTTTTTTATTATAATAGAGGTCAGAGGTAAAAAAATGAAAAAACAAGCTTTTAGTTCTGAACAATATTTGAATCTACAGCGCGACCACATTTTGGAGCGTATTAACCAATTTGACGGCAAACTCTACTTGGAGTTTGGTGGCAAAATGTTAGAAGATTTCCACGCCGCTCGTGTCCTTCCTGGTTATGAGCCTGACAACAAAATCAAGCTCTTACAAGAATTGAAAGAGCAGGTTGAGGTTGTGATTGCTATTAATGCTAGCAATATCGAGCATTCCAAAGCACGTGGTGACTTGGGTATTTCTTATGACCAAGAAGTTCTTCGTTTGATTGACAAATTCAATGAATTAGGAATTTTTGTTGGCTCCGTTGTCATCACACAGTACGCTGGTCAACCAGCTGCAGATGCCTTCCGCAACCAACTTGAGAAAAACGGAATTGATTCTTATCTTCACTATCCAATCAAAGGATATCCGACAGATATGGATCATATCATTTCTCCAGAAGGAATGGGAAAAAATGACTACATCAAAACTAGTCGCAACTTGATTGTCGTAACTGCTCCTGGACCTGGTTCTGGAAAATTGGCAACTTGTATGTCAAATATGTACCATGACCAAATCAATGGTATCAAGTCTGGCTACGCTAAATTTGAAACCTTCCCAGTTTGGAATCTTCCCCTTCATCACCCAGTCAATTTGGCCTACGAGGCTGCTACAGCTGACCTTGATGATGTCAACATGATTGACCCTTTCCATCTCCAAACCTATGGAGAAACCACTGTCAACTACAACCGTGATATCGAAATTTTCCCAGTGCTCAAGCGCATGTTAGAACGCATTCTAGGTGAATCTCCATACTCTTCACCGACAGATATGGGGGTCAACATGGTTGGTTTCGCTATTACAGATAATGAGGCTGCTATCGAAGCTTCTAAACAAGAAATCATCCGCCGCTACTATCAAACGGTCCTTGATTTTAAAGCCGAAAAAATTGGCGAAGCTGCTGTCAAGAAAATTGAGTTACTTATGAATGACCTCGGTATCACACCAGCAGACCGTAAGGTTGCTGTTGCTGCACGCCAAAAAGCTGAAGAAACTGGCGGACCAGCCCTATCCCTTGAATTGCCAAATGGGGAAATCGTCACAGGTAAGAACTCAGAGCTCTTTGGCCCTACAGCCGCTGCTCTTATCAACGCCATCAAGAAATCAGCTGACATCGCTAAAGAAGTAAAACTAATCGAACCTGAAGTTGTCAAACCGATTCAAGGTCTTAAAATCGATCATCTGGGTAGCCGCAATCCACGCCTTCATTCAAATGAAATCCTGATTGCACTTGCTATCACAGCTACAGAAAATCCTGATGCTGCTCGTGCTATGGAAGAACTTGGCAACCTCAAAGGAAGCGAAGCCCACTCAACCATCATCTTAACCGATGAAGACAAGAATGTCCTTCGTAAACTAGGGATCAACGTAACCTTTGATCCTTACTACCAATACGACCGCTTGTATCGTAAATAAAGATTTGAACCTCTCCACCCTCGGAGAGGTTTTCTCTCTGTCTCAAGAGCTGGCTTTATGTTATAATGAAAGAAGAAAACTGAAAGGATTTACCATGTCAAAAGAAGTTATTGTTGAAAGTTTTGAACTTGACCACACCATTGTTAAAGCACCCTATGTTCGCTTGATTGGGGAAGAAACAGGACCAAAGGGAGACATCATCTCCAATTATGATATTCGTTTAGTGCAACCAAACGAAGACTCTATCCCTACCGCTGGCCTTCACACTATTGAGCACCTCTTAGCCAAGCTCATCCGTACCCGCATCGACGGCATGATTGACTGTTCACCATTTGGTTGCCGCACAGGCTTCCATATGATTATGTGGGGGCGCCACACCAGTGCTGAAATCGCGGCCGTCATCAAGGATTCGCTCAAGGAAATCGCTGAGACTACTACTTGGGAAGACGTCCCTGGAACAACCATCGAATCTTGCGGTAACTACAAGGATCACAGCCTCTTTTCAGCTAAAGAATGGGCAAAATTGATTCTCCAACAAGGAATCTCTGACGATGCCTTTGAACGTCATGTCATCTAATAATAAAAAAGAAACCAGCTTTTGAACTGGTTCCTTTTTTTATTTTCAAAATCTTGATTTAGGCTTTTTCACGAATGACCAAAACACCATCTTCCATGTCAGCTTCTAGGTGTTTAGCATCAAGGTTATCCAAGTGGAAGTCTGTGACTTTGTCACGGATTTGTTGTTCAACCACACGACGGAGTGGACGAACACCCATGATTTCATCGTAGCCTTCCTCAGTCATGTATTCTTTAGCAGCTTCGCTCACTGCCAAGTCAATGTCTTTCTTAGAAAGCGTCTTGTTAACTTCAACCAACATAAGGTCTACAATCTTAGAAAGATCTTCTTTGCTCAAGTGTGAGAATTCGATGACAGCATTGAAACGGTTAAGGAATTCTGGACGGAAGTAAGGTTTCAAACGATCCATCAATTCTGGTTTATCAGCATCTTCTGTCAAGTTAGCTTCGTAACCAAAGCCTGCGTTTGAAGTTGCGATTATCACCGTATTCTTGAAGTTGACAGTGTTACCTTGACCATCTGTCAAACGACCATCATCCAAAACTTGAAGGAGAAGGGTGATGACTTGAGGGTCAGCCTTTTCAATTTCGTCGAGAAGGACGATTGAGTATGGATTGCGACGGACGCGTTCTGTCAAGGTATTGTTGTTGTCATCGTAACCAACATAACCTGCAGTTGTACCAATCAATTTAGATACGGCTGTGCGGTCGCTGTATTCTGACATGTCCAAACGGATGATAGCATCTTTCGTTCCGAACATATCAAGAGCCAATTGTTTAGCCAACTCAGTCTTACCGACACCAGTAGGACCTACAAAGAGGAAGCTACCGATTGGACGGTTACCTTCATCAAAACCAGCACGGTTACGACGGATAGCTTTTGCTACTGCTTCAACGGCCTTATCTTGACCAATAACTTTCGTCTGCAAACGATGACCCATATCTTTCAAACGTTCGATGTCCGTATCCCCCATTTGAGATCCTGGAATACCCGTCATACGTTCTACAGATTCAGCCACATCGTTGACACTTGCAGTCACTTTCATATCTTCTGTATGGTTTTCGATTTTCTTTTCCAATTCTGCAATGCGTGTTTTATAGTTTAGAGCTGCTTCAAAATCTTCTGCCTCAACTGCTTTTTCTTGCTTGTCTTTTTCTACCTCAATTTCACGTTCAACAGCATGAACATCTGTTACTGGATGCTGAGCTGCCAAGTGAGCCGCCGTAACATCGACAAGGTCGATAGCCTTATCTGGCAAGCTACGTTGAGGAATATACTGAACAGAATAATCAACGGCAGCTTTTAAGACTTCATCTGGCAAAATAACATTGTGGTGTTGTTGATAGAGATCACGAATTCCTTGAAGGATTTTAAAAGTATCCTCTGCTGATGGAGCATTAACCTTCACTTCGTTGAAACGACGAGCAAGGGCTGCATTTTTCAAGATAGTATTACGGTATTCATCTTGAGTAGTTGCGCCAATCACTGTCAATTCTCCACGTGAAAGAGCTGGTTTCAAGATATCAGCAAGACCTTTAGATCCTTGACCATCACCTGTGCTACCAGCACCAAGAATTTGGTGAATTTCGTCGAAGAAGAGGATAATATTTCCAGCTTCTTTGACTTCGTTTACCAAGTTTTGAATGTTTTCTTCAAAGCTACCACGGTATTGAGTACCAGCTTCAAGTCCAGAAATATCAATAGAAATGATCTCTTTGTTCTTGATTGCTGCAGGAACGTCGCCGTTCACGATAGCTTGGGCCAATCCTTCTACTACTGCAGTTTTACCAACACCAGCATCACCGACGAGAACTGGATTATTCTTTGTGCGACGAGAAAGAATTTCAGAAGTTTCTTGGATTTCTTTATTACGTCCAATAACCGGATCTAACTTACCTTCACGTGCTTCTGCAGTCAAGTTTCGACCTAGTTTTGCAAGGACACCGTCTTGTTTCATACCTGAAGACTGTTGTTTCATTTGTCCATCAGCTTCTGCATTTCCTGGCAATTGACCCGTTGCACGATAGTGAGCGAACTCTTCAGGCGTTACTTCACGGCCGTTAATCAAGTAACGACGGTTTTCTGAACTATATCCACGCATACCACCCATCAATTGGTTAAATAAATCATCCATGTTGTTAAAATTATTAAAGTTGTTGTTCATATTCTTTACCTCTTTTTGTTATTTATTATTACTGATATTGACTATCTTTGACTTTTTCTTTAAAAAATTTAGACTAGCTAAATCGCTACTCTACGTACTATTTCTGGTTTTTCTTTTTCAAGCAGGAGTAGACTATCTTTACTTCTAAAGATTTCTAGATTAAACATAGACCCCACCTCTTTCTATTTTACTTTAAATAAGTGTTCTAGTAAGGCTTTCATTTACCTTACGTTCATAATATACTACATTAGTCAAAAAAGGTCAAGGAATTTGACTTTAATTGACCAATATTTTTTAAAAAGCAAAAACACCCTGAAACATCAGGGTGCCATTCTTACATCAAATACAAAATTGCTAGGGTCAGGAGACTTGCTAGAAGCCCCACTCCCCAAAAGAAGAAGTCGACCTTCCACTCGCTCCAAGGATTTCCTTTACCAGACAATCCTCCAAGCTCAAAATGGTGATGGACAGGTGTCATACGGAAAATACGTTTACCACCAGTCAGTTTGAAATAGCCGACTTGCATCATGACTGAAGTTGTTTCAAAGACATAAATAATTCCGATAATCAAGAGAGTCCATTCTTGGTGGAGAGCCATAGAGATAGCTGCCAACATTCCACCGAGAGCCAAACTTCCCACATCCCCCATAAAGACCTTGGCAGGCTTATGATTAAAGACGAAGAAGCCGAGCAAGCCACCAATCATGGCTAGAATCACCAGAAGAATATCCATCTGACCTTGCACATAGGCAATAACTCCATATGCAGACAAACTAATCACGACTGAAATACTAGCCAGACCATCAATTCCGTCTGTCAAGTTGACTGCGTTTGAAAAACCAACTAGCCAGAAAAGGGCGAAGACAATATAGAAAATCCCTAGATGCACTTGGTAACCAAAGACTGAAAGCATATCGCCACCGCGCTCATAGAAAAGGTAAAAAATGACACCACCTAGAAGCTGAAGAGCCAATTTCTGCTTGGGATTTAGCCCCTCATTGATTTTGCGGAAGACCTTGAGGAAGTCATCTAAAAATCCGATTAAACCATAGAGAACCAAGATAAATAAAATCATTCCCACATTATTGCTGAGTTGGTTACTAAATAGGGCAAGAAAGAAGGCAACTAAAACAGAAGCAATTAAGAAAACCAAACCTCCCATTGTAGGAGTCCCAGCTTTTGCCTGGTGCTGTTTGACATCCTCATGCATCTGCTGGCCTGTAATTTGCGCCTTTCTATAAAATTGGATAAAGGCCGGAATTCCTACTAAAGTTAGTAAAAATGTCACAATTCCAGCACTGATGGAAATAAACATATTAGTCTCCTAAAGTTAATTTAATTTTTTTAATGTTTTTGATAGCTGTATTAGTCCGAACATCTTGCTTCTGTACAACAGAACCTGACCCTTCAAATTCCAGCTCGATATCCAACCATTTAGCAAAGGTCTCAGCAGTTTCTTTTTTCCAGCCATACATGTCTGGAATTTCTTCTACCTTATCCGATAAAAGGAGAACTTGTCGGTTTGGTGCAAGATTGGTCCCTTCTTCTACAGAAGTCTCTTTAATCTTTGTTCCAGTACCTACAACGATTGGTTGCACAATATTTCGGCGTAAGGCTTCCGCCAACTCACCAGGTGAAATATCCTTGATGCTAGGCATTGCATAAGAAGACTCTGTCGTAACTTTATCTAAATTCTTGGCTGGAGATTGAAGATTGAGAGATTCTTTCATAGCTGAAGCCCGCTCCAAGATTGGGTTGGCAAATTCTCCCAACTGGATACCTGAATAATGTTCAGGTTGCTGAACCGTTACATACAAGATAAAATCAGGATTTTCCGCTGGGTGCATAGATACAACTGAGAAAATGTTGTTTGTTGAACCTGTAAGGTAACCACCATTTTTCTCATCCGCAATCTCCGCAGTCCCTGATTTAAGGGCCACATTCTGACCCGGAACATTGACAGTTGCCTTGCCTGTACTATGATTATACATAGTTCCATATGTAGGGTCTGTTCCAACCATAACCATGTGATCACGCGTGACTGATGCCGCTTCTTTTGATACAGGATTTCCGACAACCTCTTTTTGAGATTTACGAACAGATTGGTCATTAGGGTCATAAAGTGCACTGATAAATTTCGGCTCTAACATAACACCATCATTGGCAATGGCTGTAAAAGCACGTAGCATCTGGGTCTGCGTTACAGAAATCCCCTGACCAAATGCACTCATGGCAATATTGACAATATTATCTGCAGGCAATTGACCTGTGTACTCATCAGTCAGACCAAAACGCGTCGGCACTCCAAACTTAAAGCGATTGAGATAATCGAGCCAAGTCGCATCTCCCATTTTCTGCTCGAGCAAGGTCATTCCGATATTACTAGAGTGGGCAAAACCTTGAGAAAAGGTCATTGTTCCACCACTCGTCAAACCTTCGTTAACGTCCCAGTCTCGAATGGTTGCATCTGCCAGTTTCAACTCGCTACTGTTAAAGTATTCTCCACCAGGGAAAGTCTTATTATCAATAGCTGCTGCCAACATCATCACCTTCATGGTTGATCCTGGCTCATAGTTACTCTGATAGAGGATATCGCGCCAGACAAAGTCTTTTGTAATGCCATCCTTAGTATCGGCATTAAAGGTAGGCCTTTGAGTCGTGGCGAGGATTTCACCTGTCTTAGCACTGACCAAGGTAGCTGTCATGTACTTGCCTTTTACCTTTTCTTGAAAGGCATCCATCTGTGTTTCCATGAAGGACTGCAAGGGACTTGAAAGAGTGGTATAAACATCCTTGCCATCCACAGTCTGCTGCGATACCTGTTCTGTACCTGGTACGATATTTCCTACACGGTCTTTTTCATAGGTAATAATACCGTCTGTCCCAGCAAGAATGCTATTTAACGAACTCTCCAGACCAGAAGTTCCTAACAAACTCTTACTGCCATCCTCATTTTCATGGAGTTGGGCCAAGCCAATAAAACTAGAAGCAAATTGGCCATTTGGGTAGCTTCTGTTAGGGCTAGTTGTAAAGTCAATCCCTTCCACACTAGCATCTTTCAAGTCTTTTTTAATCGCCATCATATTGGCATAGGTAATCCCATTTCCTTTTGCTCCAAAAGAAACTTGGGTCAGATTTGGTTGAGCTAATTGCTCTTTCACATAAGCTTCATCCATATCCAAATACTTATGGAAGACTTCAGCTACCTTATTAAACTGCGAATCCTCTACATAAAGAATTTTACCCGTTGCTGACTTGTATTTTTTATCAATAACAGCATAGACATTATAAGAGGTCGCATCTTCAGCGATAGGCACTCCATTTCGGTCATAGATAGTCCCGCGTTTGGCAGGTACTGTTCGAGTTGTTTGGTGAACCTTTTTAGCCTCTTTTACCAAGTCAGTACCAAATATATTACCTTTTGCGATAATATACGCAAAATTGGCCAAAAAGAGGGCGAAAAGGGCAACAGCTACAAAGCTGAGGTACTTGCCAACTATCCTACGGTTTTTTGCTGGAGATTTACGATTTTTTATCGCAAATCGGGTTATTTTTTCTGTCCATTTCATATCTTACTCCGCTGTTCGGATATTTTCATTATTCAATTTCAAATCTTTTTTATCTGCAATCTCTTTCAAGCGCTCTGAACGAATCAATTCGTTCACTTCCTGCTTGGCATCGTCCAGCTCTGTCTTCTTTTCCTCTATCTGCGCATTGATTTTTGTCAAATCACTTTGCACTTGCAAGAGCCGTGTCTGCATAAAGATAATGCTCACTGCTAAAACGAGAGCCGTAAAAGCGATGGAAAGATAAAAAGCCTTCTCCACACGTGAGAATTTTTTTATACGATTCTGCAAGAATTGACTGGTTGTTTCTTTCTTATCTACCATTTTTTCCTCTTACTTGTGAATTTTTCTGGCCACGCGCAACTTGGCAGAGTGCGAGCGGTTATTGGCTTCTAATTCTTCTGCACTTGGCAAGATTGGCTTACGGGACACCAATTCCATCTTGGGCTTGAGATCATCTGGGATGAAAGGCAAGCCTTTTGGAACTTCAACCGTTGAAGCTTCCTTGAACAATTGCTTGGTCAAGCGGTCTTCTAGTGAATGGAAGGTAATCACTGAGATTCTACCATCTAGAGCCAACATCTCCATAGCCTGCTGGATAGATTCATCTGCCGCCCCCAGTTCATCATTGACTTCAATTCGAATAGCCTGGAAAATCTGCTTGGCAGGATGGCCCTTCTTCTTGAGCTCCTTGGCAGGTTTGGCCGACTTGATAATTTCTGCTAACTCAGTCGTTGTCTCGATTGGCTTGACTTCACGTGCTTGTTCAATCTTACGCGCAATCTGTTTAGAAAATTTATCCTCACCATACTTGAAGAAAATACGAACCAAGTCATGATAGTCATAGTGGTTCACCACTTCATAGGCTGTCAGACTAGCTTCCTGATTCATCCGCATGTCCAGTGGCGCATCCTTTTTATAAGAAAAACCACGTTCACGCTGGTCCAATTGAGGACTAGACACTCCCAAATCATAACAAATTCCATCAATTTCCTGAACACCAGCTTCGCGCAAACGTGCCTGTAAATGACGGAAGTTATCCTTTATAAAAGTCACCATCCCTTTTTCGATATAGGGTGCCAAACGTTTTTGCGCATTGTTAATTGCATTCTGGTCCTGGTCAAAAGCATAGAGATGGCCTTTTTCACTTAATTTACTTAATAAATATTCGCTATGGCCCGCTCCACCCAAAGTCGCATCAACGTAGATACCGTCAGGCTTTACGTCGAGCATATCAATCGTTTCATGGAGTAAGACCGTTACATGATGAAATTCTTTTGTCATATCCTATCTATTTTACCATAAATCCGACCAGCTTGCACTAGTCAGACAAATAGGGCAAAAACAAGTAAGATTTCTTTAAGAAATATGTCAAATATGCTTGACATTCACTCCATAGAAGAATATAATATAGTCAAATATATACGACATAAAGCAGAAAGGAGTCCAGATGAATCGTGTGAAAGAATTTCGCAAGGAACTAGGCATTTCTCAGCTCGAGCTAGCCAAGGATATCGGTGTCTCGAGACAAACCATCAATATGATTGAGAACGACAAGTACAATCCAACCCTGGAACTCTGTCTCAATCTCGCCCGCAGCCTCCAAACTGACCTCAATAGTCTCTTTTGGGAGGATAATTTTTAAAAAAGGAGCCAACTCATGAAAAAAGAAACCTTCACTGAAAAACTCATCAAACGAACATACGGCATTTCTGGTCCCCTTGACGAATACAAACGGCGTGAGATCGATCGTATCGGGAACCAAGTCTTTATCGTCCTCTTTTATCTGATGATTTTCGGAAATCTTATTCCACTCCTTCTGGCCTATAAATACCCTCAAGAAGTGGCTCTAATCTATCCTCCTCTGATTTTAGTGATTGCCCTCATCGCTGCTGGCTATGTCACCTACCAAATGAAAAAAACAGGGATTACAGCTATTGATCCAGATATGCTGAGTGAGAAAGAAAGTAAGCAACTACATTACCCAGGTCTGAAAGCAGGTTTGTTCTTTGGTCTATGGATGTTTTTTATAACTCCTCTTCTCAGTATACTCATAGGTGAAAGTCCGGACTATTTTAATTCTCTTCTTACTATAAGAAATGGTGTATCAAGCATTCTCGGTTCTATCTTCTTCGGAGCAAGCATACAGTTCCTCATCTCCCGTCGCATTGCAAAAGCTAAGAAAGATCAAGATGAGGATTAGGAGGTACCCTATGAAATCACTAGTAACTTTACTTACCTATCATCTTTTGTTCAGTTCTCTGCTCATCTTCATCATCGTTTCAGGGAACTTGCCAATCTACGATATAGTCCTCCTTCCAGTCTTTGTTCCAGCACTCAACAAAGGATTGACTTATCTAAAGATAGATTCCCAAAAAACGCGCATACTCAACCTAGCACTATGCTTTATGATTCTATCCTTTCTATCCTTACCACAGCTGACGCTCATTTCAAGCAATTGGAAATATTATATACTGCTAACTATCGCCATCCTTTCTTCTATTACTTATCTTTATTATCTCTATCAATTCGTAAAAGAAACAAAATAACATCGTTCATTTAGGAGAAATCACCCATGAAAAAAGAAGACTTAACAACTCGCTTACTTCGAAATTTCTTTCATATCCAAGGGCCTTTTGATGAATGCCGTCAAGAGGTTATCTACAAGGCTTGCGCCCGTTCCATGATCCAAATCTTTTACTCTTCCTTCATTCTCTTCCTATTCTATATTTTGTTCGGAAGCTTTATAGAAATTGTTCGAAATGTTATGCCCTACATCTATTTTGGACTCATTTTGTTCATGAGTATAAAAGCTCAAAAAGCCGTCCAAGAGCTTCATCTTGAAAAGGATGACAAATCAGAAATCATTCTCAAAACCTACAGCAAAGCTCAAATCAAATTCCGAAGCTGGATTGTGTTTATCGGTATTCAGATTGGCTTCTTTACCTTACTCATCTTTCATAAAGTCTTCGTTCAACAGATGTCCCTTTCAGATTTTGGAAAGTTGCTCATGCAATTCGATAAAAGTATTCCTTTCCTGATGTATAGCCTGATTATCGGAAGCATTTTTGGAACCCTGACCTACGGATTTCTATCACTACAGGAGGAGAAAACTCCTAAAAATACCAAACAGAAGGAGAAAAGCAAGCAATGACTTCACTATACGATTTTTCAGTCTTGAACCAAGACCATCAAGAAACTCCACTAGAGACCTATCGTGGTAAGGTTCTCTTGGTTGTCAACACTGCTACTGGATGTGGTTTAACGCCCCAGTACCAAGGACTTCAAGAACTCTATGATCGCTATCAAGAACAAGGTTTTGAGATTTTAGACTTTCCTTGCAATCAGTTTATGGGACAAGCACCAGGCGGCGCAGAGGAAATCAACGCCTTCTGTAGCCTACATTATCAAACCACCTTCCCACGTTTTGCCAAGATCAAGGTCAACGGTAAGGAAGCAGACCCTCTCTATGTTTGGTTGAAAGAACAAAAATCTGGCCCACTGGGAAAACGAGTCGAATGGAATTTCGCTAAGTTTCTCATTGGTCGTGATGGGCAGGTCTTTGAACGCTTCTCTTCAAAAACAGACCCAAAACAAATTGAAGAGGCGATACAAAAACTACTATAATTTCACAATCTCACTATTATTAGTTCTCCTTTAGCCTAAGAATAGTGGGATTTTTTGATGGGCTTTGACTTGAATAGAAAAACACCCCATGATATGAGCCATGAAGTGTTGTAAAAATGATACATTTACAGCAGACTCCCCTCTACTGGCCACTATTTTTAACCCCAGCATATACATAGGTCCTATTTCTAGGACACGCTTTTTCCGTTACCACCCTAAAATAAAAACGATGCTCCCACCCATCCTTGGCATTTTCCTTGTTTAAGACAAAGTAGTTTTTCTGATTCATCGCCATGGTTCGTAGGATGTCATCAATCAAGAAAGTCAGAGGTACATTCATGGCAGAGTATTTTTGAAAATCCTCTTCAAAACGAATATAGGAATCTGAAAAATAATCCATCTGCAGTTTATTTTCATACAACTCTCTTCTAGTCATACATTCCCTCCTCCAACAGTCGAATTTCAAGGATATCTGCAATCTCTATCATCCTGTAACCATCGCTTGTTCTAATAGATAATGATTTAGAAGATAACTCTCTCACCTTACCGATGATAGTGGCTTTCTGCTTCTTTTCCTTGACCACAAAACTTCCCTTCAGTTGGCCAACATAAAGCTGAGAAAGCAAGTGTAGTTTCTCATCTAGAATCAAATCTGTCGAAAAATCAACCCGATTTTTTTCTTCACTGAGCGAACTGGTGTGTTCCGAAAGGTAAAATCCCATCCACTTCTGCATACCTGGATCTTGATAATCTCTCGCGGATTGAAAGGGTAAATAAGAACGATCAATCATTTTAATCCATCTAATCCTCCAGCAGAATGGCCCCCAATCAGCTTGCTTCTAGCAAGACTACGAGAGGCTTCTTCCAGTGCGTTGGCTTTTAAGAGAGAAGTAAAACCAAATTCTTCCCGAATGGAGTCAATAGCCATCTGGAGCCTTTCTTCTTTTTCTAACTTGTCAACATCATCAAAGAGGGAAATCAAGCTAAAGGACTCATCCACAAATCCTGAATAGTTGACCCCGACACTTCTGACCGCCCCAGAAGTGTATTTATTATGAAATAGTTTCAAAACATAGCCCGTTAAAACAGCTGTATTGTTGGTTGGTTCGACCTTCATTTGTGTGTGTATAGACGGCCTGACTTCCTGTTTAGAGAAACCAAGATAGATAGAAACAAGGGTTGTTTTCTTGCCCGCCCTTCTCAGCCTAATAGCCACCTGCTCCGCCATTTCTCGAAGAATAATTTCGATATCCCGTAGCTTCACGTAGTCTCTCGGTAAGATTTGAGAATTTCCCAAACCTTGGGACTTGGCTTTATAGGGCTTGTGAACATTGCTCTCATCAATCCCATTAGCATGAAACCACAAACGTAGGCCAGCCTGACCGAGAACTTTCTGTAACTGGTCTGGATTGCTGGTTGCCAATTCTTTGATGGAAAAAATTCCCAAAGCATTCAAGCGTTTCTCCATCCGCCTGCCAATCCCCCAAAAGTCCGTCATCTTGGGAATGGCCCAGACCTTCTCTTCCACATCCTGGTAAGACCAATTGGCCCTCATGGTCAGGGTATGCTTGGCCTCATTGTCCAGAGCCAACTTCGCCAATAAGGGATTGGCATTGGACATGCCTACTGTAGAGTAGATCCCTGTCTGCCTCCAAATATCCCTCTGAATGCGGGCAGAAAGCAGATCCAGCTTGTCTTTGCGAGAAAGACTCTTCTCAGGGATGAAATAGTTGAGCGAACTAGTCAGATCGATAAAACCCTCATCGATAGAGTAGGGATAAATATCATCTGGGCTACCATAGTTTTGAAAGATTCTCTGGATTTCCATATTGACCGCTATGTACTCATCCATCCTAGGAGGCACAATCAAGGTCACTTGAGCCCAATCTTCGATGTAACGAACATAGTCCGAGTCGGTAGGCAAGCCTTGCTTTCGAGCATTGTAATAGGAAAATTTGCGCGTTTTGATATCAAAGGGCAGATCATAGGCCCGACCAACATTGGACTTGCCAAAAATTTTCTTAAACAGGGGAGAGGAGGCTAGGATAAGACCAGTCGAATTATCCGCGCGACTCATGACACAAAGCGAAGTCTTCAGCGGATGTAGGCCCCTTTTCACACACTCAACGCTGGCATAAAAGGATTTCATATCGACAAAGGCAATGTCGCTTTTTGGCTCTCTGGAATAATCAAAGTAGCCCATAGGCTAACCCTCCATCGGCACAAAATTCCCAACGATAATCCCTACAATACGAGGATCTTCCTCATAGGAAATGAAAATGTCCTTATATTTGGGATTGATAGAGACTAGACGCAAGCCATCTTCCTCCCGATAAACCCGTTTGATATAGGTCTGGTTATTACAAACCACTGCATAAACTGCCCCGTCATAGTCAAATCCTGTCTCTCGAATCAGAGCCACTGAACCATTTTGATATTTAGGTTCCATGGAATCCCCAGCCACCCAGGACGCAAAATCATGGGCTAACTCCTCATTAAAGTAAACAGTATCAAAATTCTGATCATCGTAGACCGAAGCCCCGATTCCTGCTGACATGCGTTCGTAGACACGGTACTCGTAGAGTCGCTCTGGCATGGTCGACACTTTCTTGTCTTGTTCCTCTTGAGCCAGATTGCGAGCATAGAGAACAACCTTCTCCTGCCCTTGCTTGGAGAGGCTATTGTAGAGACGAACAATCTCAATCTGAGTGAAATAACCTTTTGCTACTTTCAAAATGTTCTCTAGCTGAGCAACTTTTTCCTGGGACGGTTCCTTGATCCCACGTTCCCAAGCCGAATAAGCCTGAAAGCTAATCCCAAGTTGCTCTGCAATTTCCCTCTGTGTCAGTTTTAACTCTTTCCTCCGAGCCTTTAATTTTTCTGGCTGATACATACTTCACCTCCTAGTATAGAACCTTATCTTAAATGATTTTCCTTAGAAAAGCTAATTTTTAGTTGAGTCACTTTTAAAACTCAACCAATATGGTTTAGTTTTATTATATAAAAAAAGTGGACGGTTGTCTACTAGGAATATCATAAACATCATGAGTTTTATACTCAATGAGAATCAAAGAGCAAACTAGGAAACTAGCCGCAGGT
>NZ_KV802698.1:286264-308069 GCF_001810785.1 Streptococcus sp. HMSC073F11 | reverse complement strand
GACGCGGTTTGAATTTGATTTTCGAAGAGTATTAATCAAACTAAAAGGACCTAGCCCTGTACAATACAGAACTAAATCCTTTGAATAAATAATTGATCTAACTTTTAAAATTCCTACAGAAATTCCAGTTTTTCTCTATTTGATACCAGACATTAGTTTTTCAATACGTGGAACGTAGAAGAGTAAGACAATACCGAATACAATCGTAATTCCTCCAACAATTCCATAGTAAGCTACTTCAGTTTCGCTTGTATAAAATTTTACAATTTGAGCATTGATAGCTTGGGCAGCAGCATTACTCAAGAACCAGATAGACATCATTTGTGCTTGGAAAGATTTTGGTGCTAGCTTAGTAGTGACTGATAGACCAATCGGCGAAATCAGCATTTCCCCTACAATCACAATAGCCCAACTCATAATCAACCATAAAGGACTGACCTTAACATCTGTCCCAAAGAGCATCCCTGGTAACATCATCCACAAGAAGGATAAACCTGCTGCTAATAAACCGTAAGCAAATTTCTTAGAAGAGGACGGTTGCTTTTTACCCATTTTCCCCCACAACCATGCAAAAATCGGCACATAAATCATAATGAAAAGGGGATTGATACTTTGGAAAAAGCTAGATGGGAACTGAATCTGATTCCCAAATACATTAAAGTAAAGTCGAGTTTGATCATCCGCAAATAGAGCGAGAACAACAGAACCCTGCTCCTCAATAGACCAGAAGAGTACTCCAGCGATAAATAGAGGAATGTAGGCAAATACTCGGGATCTCTCAGTAGCAGTTATTTTCTGACTAGATAAAATTTTGAAGAAATAGTAGATTGGAATGATTACCGCAATCACTGTAAAGATATTAACAATCATATCCACGTTAAACTGGTGAGTAAAGACTAAACCTATAACCACAAGAATAACCATGACAAGTGTAATTAGCAAGCGTTTAATCAAGGTCTGCTGGTCCTTCTGTGAAAGTGGATCAGTGGGGTAAAGACTTGATTCAGGCAGGTATTTTTTCCCATCTAAAACATACTTCACCAAACCAAAGAACATCCCAATGGCAGCTAATGAGAAACCTAGATGGAAATTGACTTCCTGACCTAGATAACCTACTAAATAAGGGGCAACAAAGGCACCTAAGTTAATACCAAAGACAAAGATACTAAAACCTGCATCCCGTCTATCATCCTCTTTCTCATAAATTCCTCCCACCATATCTGAGATATTGGGTTTTAAAAATCCAGTTCCAAAGATAATCAAGGCAATAGAAAGATAGAGAGCCACTTGTCCAAAAGGTGTTGCCAAAGCAATATGCCCTAGCATAATCAAAATCCCACCGTAAAAGACAGTCTTACGGCTTCCTAAAATACGGTCACTGACGAAACCACCGACAACCGAGGACAAAAATACCAGCGAGCCATAAATCGCCATAACCGATGCAGCTGTGGTCTTATCCATCCCCAACCCACCATCTTGCACACTATAGTACATGTAGTAAAGTAGGATAGCTCGCATCCCATAGTAAGAAAAACGTTCCCACATCTCTGTAAAGAAGAGGGTGGACAAGCCCATAGGATGTCCAAAAAATGTTTTCTGTTTTTCCATATATATTCTCCTTGAACGATATAATAATTCATTTTACAGAATTTTCAAACAAATGTCAAACAAATCCTGTTTGTTTTAGAAAATTTTCTGAAAAAATCACACGTCTCATACTTAATTCCATCATAAAAATCCATTTCAGACTAACTTCCACTTCGGTCAGGCAAGTGGAAGTTACTTTGAAAAATTACCTCTAAAAATTTGCTCTTATTTAGTTGAAAAATGTTTCAAACCTCGAAACATACTTATCCTTTCCTCTTCAGGAAACAAAAAAAACATCCCTATGCCAAACTTGTAGTTACTACAATACAAGTCATACTCAATGAAAATCAAAGAGCAAACTAGGAAGCTAGCCGCAGGCTGTACTTGAGTACGGTAAGGCGACGTTGACGTGGTTTGAATTTGATTTTCGAAGAGTATCAATAAGCATAGAGATGTAAAACTGTTACACATTAAAAAATAAATAATTAGTAATTAAATAATAGAAATTGTGTACGAAATTTCTCAATTAGTTTTGGCTAGTAAATATCATTTCCAACAAACGCCCTCTCAATTCCTTATCCTGATGATGCAAGATATTCATTAAGTCATGAGAATTTTTGGCATTGATGAATTGATTTAACAATCTATCTTTTAATTCATATGGAAGAGAAGCTGTCTTTAGTAGTCTGAAAACTTCATCATTTAGAGATGTCATTTTATTATCTTTCCATTCAAATCTAGCTGTATCATTCTTATTTGGCAATTCAATTATAGACACATTCGTTCCTTTAAAATGAATTCTATGAATTCTATTGCTTGGAACGATACTAGAATCTCCTTGTAATGTTAACTCTACCATCCCCATTTCCCAGTCGATTGACAATCTTGTTTTATATCTTTGACCATTTTGATCTTCAATCATTTCAAAAGAATGTTGTTTGCCTGGGAATACATACCAATCTACAACTTCAGGTAAATCAACACCCATATCTATCTCAGAACCAACCAAGGGAATGATTGCACCACTTTTTGCAAACACAGGTATCGTCGAAATGTCTCTATAAACACTCAACTTCATACCGCCTGTATATTTTTTATCTGAAAAGAAGTCATACCATTCACCTTCAGGGAACCATACATCCACTTTTGCAGATTGGAATGCCAAATCCATCTTTTCTACAATGGGAGCCACCATCAGTTCTGTTCCAAAAAAGTATTGATTTGGGACATTATAGCTCACATCATTCTCTGGGTAGAAATAATACATTGGACTAATTAATGGGGAACCTTCTTCATGTGTCTTTACATTCATGGTATATAGATAGGGAATCATCTGATGTCTCAAACGAAGGTATTTCTTCATAATCTTAGATGTTGTTTCTGAAAAAAACCAAGGTTCTTTACTATTAAAGGGACTTCTAGAACTATGTAAGCGAGTAATCGGACTAAAAACACCAAACTGTAGCCATCTGGTTTGTAGCTCTTCGTCATAATTCCCCAGCATGTGTCCACCGATATCATGACTCCACCAACTATAACCGATGTTAGATGCTGTCGCTGTAAAATAAGGTTGAAATCTTAAGGAATTCCAACTAATAATAGTATCCCCTGAAAAACCAACAGGGTATCGGTGACTACCAGGCCCTGCATATCTTGATAAAATCAAACCACCTTCTGCATTTTTACAACTATCCTGATAATGATAATGGTTTAAAAGCCATAGTGGATCCAACATGCCTTGTGTCCCTTGTTGCCAGTCAATCCACCAAAAATCTACTCCCTGCTTTTCTAGCTCATAATGAACATCTTTAAAGTAGGATTCTCTAAAAGATGGATTAAAAAAATCAAAAATAGCAGGTTCTTCTAATTCTACATTTAACCCTAATCGTTTGGCAACTCGAGGATAAGCTTCTTCATAAGCCCGTATACCATCAGCAGGATGGACATTTAAGGAGAGTTTTAACTTTCTATCATGAAGTTGTTGCAATAACTGTTCTGGATTAGGTATTAAATTTTTATTCCAACTATATCCTGTCCAGCCACTTCCAAAACGAGCTGGAATGTCAGTTATATGCCAATCCATATCTAACACACCGATAGATAATGGAATTTTCTCTGTTTCAAATCTGTCTATTAAATCCAAGTATTCATCCGACGTATAAGGCCAATATCTACTCCACCAATTGCCTAAAGCATATCTTGGCAACAAGGGTGTTGAACCAGTCAAATGGTAAAAGTCTCTGATTGCTCCTCTATAATCATGCCCATAGGCAAAGAAATACAGGTCAATTTGATTTTCTCTCTCAATATAACCAGACTGTTCATCCCAAATAAATCCTTGAGAATCATCCAATAAGGCTATACCATTTCGGCTAATAATTCCATCTTCTAACGAGATTGCTCCATCTGCCTCATCCAGAGTCCGAGCTGTTCCTTTTAACGTTTCAATAGATTCACCAAAATACCAGCGACTACCATATACGGCAAAATTTCCTTTTAATTCTATAAATAAATTTTCGGGGTTAAATTCTCCTTTATTAAAGTGCAGATGAAAATAGTCCGTCATAATATCTAGTACGTTTGATGTCTCGATACAATCTAACGAAACTTGGCCAAAATCTCTATTATAGATAAGTTGTGTCGTTCTATCCTCAAAACTTCCAGTTTGAGAGTATTCTAACCTTACTAACTTGTCTGTTAATACAGAGATTCGATAAAACTCTCCCTTAAAAATTTTCAATTTGTTTCCCTCCTTTTATGGTAGCATAAAAACAGAACGCACCATTTCGATGCGTTTTTCATTATTCTGAATGCAATGTTCTATCTATGACAAATGATACTCAATTGAAAAAATGTAGTGGACAAAATATCTTTTAACAAATCAAGATGTTATTAAAGAGTTATCCCTTTTCAACCTTTCTAAGCTTATGTAGTTGTGAAACAAACTACTTTTAAACTATTAACTAAGATAGGATTGATATATAATTTCAAACTCTTACTAGCAATCATACGATATTCAAGCTCGCGTGCTTTTTTCCTTCCTGCTTATTTCTTAGAACTGAAGAAGCTGGATAGATATATAAATTATCCGAATCAATATCGTCATAAGACTCCTAACATTTACGCTTCATTAAGTCATTCCCAGAGCAAGAGCTTCATCTCGCAATGTTTCAACACCACTAACCGTAGATCGCCATCCTTCAATCATATTTGTACTTAGAGCATACCAAACACTCTAAAAAACAGATCAGTTTTCAAAAGCTACTCCCATGATTGTCATCTTTTCTTTATCTATATCTAAGGACATATGCTACCTCCTTTAGTTACATTATACCATGTTTCTCTGTAGCTTTTAAATATTTTTTTCTCTGTAAGCCGTAATATTCAGTGTACTTATCCTATTTTATAAAACTCAAACCCAAATATAAAACGCATTCTTTTTCCTTTTTAACTAATGATGCTGAGAAAAAACTTAACTTCAGGGGAAAATGAAGTAAGACTAGACAAAGTTCAAAAACTAATTTCGTACAACTCAAAATACTGATTTTAGACTGAAGATAATGATAGAATGCTAATTAATGTTTTTGTAATAAATAGCTGACAACTTATATTGCTTTCGATTTCTTAAGAATATAAAAAGAAACAATAAGGTAAACTTTCGAGTCGTTGATAGTATAGTATTGATTAACGTTTTGAGCCAACTGACTTTGTCCGGTTGCAGCCACATTTGTAAGCGACTAAAGTCGCAACAACTGTGTCAATTGCACCAATTTAGTAAGAAAGTACAAAAAGAACACCCCGAAAGGTGCTCTTTGTAAGTATAGTAATTCTTTCGAATTAACGTTTACTAAATTGTGATGCTTTACGAGCTTTCTTAAGACCTGGTTGGGGCACCACTTATTTTATCCAATTTCAAAATGCTTTAAAATCAACGTTTTCATAAATTTCTAAAAATTAAAATTTCAATTAAGTTCAATCACTTTCATTTAAATAAGGTAAACTTTCATTAAAAATAAGATAAAATCGAACCAGAATATCAAAAGTTTACCTTATTTGATTTTTACAGAGGTGAAATAGGGATTCACTACACGTCAATAGATGTGAGAAACCTTGATTTTAAGCGATTCTTGAAATTCTAAATTTCACTACATTGCAATATAAATCAACCGAATCACTACCTTTTTCACTACCTTTTTTGAAATAAGAGTAATGATTCGGATATTTAAAAGAAGAGGAACTTTATTGTGAAGCTCCTCTTTTTGTTATGTGTTCTTTTTCTTACAAATCGTATGACCTGGTTTGACACAGTTGGATTTCAGGTACTTTCAGTTTAGCTTTATATCAACCATCATCAAAATCCAACTATTTTCTTATTTTAAAAAATATGAATAAGTTTGATTTAATGAGGGAATTTCTTTAAATTTATTCTTAGCACCTATAAGTTAATAATACTATTCTTTAAATTATAGTTTATAATTATCTGATGTTTCAATGATCACAAAACAAAGTACAGCGAATCACTTCCTTTAGTCAAACATATAACTGAACAACATTGTTTATCTTCCTGCACTTTCATATTTTTTCAATCCTTTTCTAAAAATTGTACGACTGATAATAATCAAAAAAACTGTAAAAACTATTTGATAGAAAAATAGGTTCAATGTATCTTTCCCTAAAAATATTAATACTGCAGGATTGGCAATTAATAAATTGGGAACAAATAACATAGTGATCAATCTGTTAATACCTGTAAAAATATTATATGGATACTTAGAAATTCCAATATAATTCAAAAATACATCTACTTTTGAAAATTTAGTTGGGAACCAAAATGAACTAATCGTTATTAGAAACCAAATTGAATAATATATAATACAACCACACATTAAAGAAAGGATATAAAATAATATTTTTAATGAATTTAAATGTACATTTAAATTTCCATAACTTATAAAAATGATCGCAAGACCAAAAAAAGTATTCACGAATTGAACTAAATTAAATGATCTAAAAATATAGAACAACTGAGTATCAAACGGCCTCAATAAAATTTGATCCAAGTTACCACTCAAAATATCTGATTCTAAAATTCCCATACTTCTAATTAACAATCCCATCATAACTCCATCTACAATAGTGTAGGAACCTACCAAAAATAAAATTTGATAATAGTCCCAACCATTAAAATAGTCTATGTTTAAGAAAATCAATCTAAAAAATACAATAGGTAAACCAATCCACAGTATCGACGAAAATAGACCACAAAAGAAGTCAAAATGAAAATTCATATCAGATTTAAAACCAAAATGAAGTAGCCTAAAAATTACCTTTATTCTAAACATTTTATCCTCCCACATTTGAGAAGTGCTCCACTCCTTTTCTCAATATGAATCTTGATATAATATAAAAAATGATGCACCAAATCAATTGAATACAAATAATTCTCAAATAGTCTATTAATTTATATGTATCATTACTAAACATCTGAAGCGGTTCATATACTAAGTATTTAAAAGGTAATACATCTAAAAACAGACGAAAATTATTTGAAAAAAAACTTAAAGGCAACAATATTCCTGATAAAAACTGAATTACTATTTCTTTAACAGTAAGGACAAAAAATATATTTTCTAACCAAAAAGAAAGCATACCTACACAACATGATATTAAAAACCATAGAAACATAGATAGAATAATTGCAATACTTCCTAAAATAAGAATTTCAATGGTTAATAACTCATTCTTGTAATAAACACTGGAGAATAAAATGACAGGAATGATGATAAATAATAAATGAGCAATCCTATTTCCAAGCATTTTACAAAAATAATACTTATAAAAAGTAACAGGTTTTATTAATATGCTAAAAAAATTTCCTGAATGAACATCGTCATTGATTTCCCAATCAACTGGATAAAAAACAAAATATGAAAAAATTATAGTCCCCAAATAGTATTGAACCATTGAGGTAAAATCATATCCTGCTATATTTATCTGGTTATTCTGATATATATATGTCCATAAAAATACTGATATCATAATTTGTATACTTGCCTGTAACATTAACAATAGTACACTTGATTTATAGTTCAAAATAGATCGAAATGATATCAGAATAATAGACATTTCTTTTTTCAATTGTGCTCCTTTTTTGTAAAATAGTTTTGTAAAATAATTTCTTCTAAAGAAAGATTTGATATTTCAAAATCTTCTATATCTACAAGCTTATTGATTGATTCTAATGTCTCAAAGACAAAATCTCTAGGTATTTTTAGTATACATTCCGATTTTTTTTGAGAAATGACTTCTACTCCTTTAACAGAGCATAACTCTGGTACCAAATCTAATGTCATTTTTATCTTTAAATATTTAAAATCAGAAAATTTAGATAAAATAACATCCATTGACTCCTGCAAAATAATTTTTCCTTTGTCAATGACGATTAATTCGTCACAAACAGACGAAATATCATCCATATCATGACTCGTTAAAATAATGGTAGTATGACATTCTTCATTCATTTTCTTTAAAAATGTTCTGATATCTTTTTTAGACTGTATATCTAACCCTATAGTAGGCTCGTCTAAAAATAATATTTCCGGACTTGTTAAAGATGCCGCGATAAACTCCATTTTCATTTTTTGTCCAAGAGAGAGGGTCCGGACCTGCTGGTAAAGCTGATCTTCTACATTCAACAAATTGCTTAACTCCTGAATTCGTTCTTGTAAAATCGCCGGTTCTACCTCATATAAAGTACCAATCAATTGAAAATAATCTATAGCCGAAACATCTTGAAATAACTGTAATTTATTTCCTACTACTATTGAAATTTTTTTTTCTAAAATTTATACTTCTTTTAAATGGAATTTCTCCATTCACTTCTAATTTTCCGGAACTAGGATAAAGAGTCCCAGTCAACATTTTAATCGTTGTGGATTTACCAGCTCCATTACTCCCAATAAAGCCAACTATACTCCCTCTCTTAATCGTAAAACTAATATCTTGAACAGCTCGAATCGTTATTTGATTACGTTTCAAAAATCTCTTGATAAATGGGAGTCTTGAATCAAAATTATAAAAATTTTTAGATAAATTCTGAGCATTAATAACTATTTCACTCATATATCTCTCCTTTCGATAAAATATATTTACTTGTACTTTTTCCATACTTTACTAAAATGCTAAAGATTGAGCTAAAATCTTCGGGATGGGTAAAATAATATTTGTCTTTAAAAAGTTTCTCAAAACCTTCAAGGCGATTATTGAAATCATTAAATTTTGTATTGTCTAGCTGGTTGAATGTCTCTTTAATATCCATAAACTTTCTCCGTGATTCTTTATTTCACTTTATAAATAGAAGAGTGTCTATATATTTATAGATCCTCAAGGACTTGCATTTTATCAAGTATAAGTAGAATAGTATGTAAGGGTTTACATATTCATATTATATGATTATTTAAGGAATCAGTCAATTTTCCACATTATTATATGACAAAATGTATTTTTTAAAAATGCAAAAATCTATGAGCAAGATGTTTGACTTCCTTTTTAAAGTATATACTTATATTAACCTTAGAAAAGAAAGAATGTTTGAACAGATATTCAATAATAATTACTTTTTTTAAAATTAAAATTCGAACTTTAAATTTTTATCTTTTTTATATTATTGAGTAACCTAAATTGCCCAATTTTTAAAATTAAGCTAGACAAAAAAAGACATCCAAGAGAAATTTCTTAAATGTCTGTAAACGTTGATATAAGCGTGTTGATTAACGTTTTGATAATTGTGATGCTTTACGAGCTTTCTTAAAACCTGGTTTGGAAAGCATGGGTTTCAGTTGGACTAAAAACAGCGTCACATCAAGGCTTTTCAGAACGATATCTACTGATTAATTTCATAAAATTTGAATCAATAATCTTTAAACGGGGGAATAGTTATTGTAATCTTCGAACTTCCTGATCAGATAATGTCATATCATTCTTCTCCTTTGCTTAGCTCAACATTATAAATGATTTCAGCTTCAGGACTTCCTTTTTCCGTTTCTTGCTTATTCTCGGCATATCAATCCGCCTTTCCGTCTGAAAATAAAAAAACCACAGGAAAGATACTTCAAGCCTTGTTTCTGTTATTTTTCGGGGTGAAAATCGGGCAAAATTCCCTTTCTAAGCCTTTCAAAAAATCACACAAGATATTTGTACTAACCTGTGGTTATGTATGAAATTGTGAGTTTTGGAGCAAAAAAACACCGTATTTCTACGATGTTTTTTGCTCCGACATATTTTTCTGTGTACTGATAAACTGGAATTTTGGCTTATTCCGATATGTCTAAGGTTTTGATTATCCTTGCGGGATTACCTCCTATTATACAATATCCATCTGGGAAGCTATGCGTTACAACGGCTCCTGCGCCAACAATGGTATGGTCTCCTAAAATAACGCCTGGTAAAATAACGCTGTTCATACCAATCCTGCAATGCTTGCCAATAATCACATCCTTCCCTTTCTGATCTTCAGCGAGGTTTTGAAAATCATGATTGGATGTGATAATACCGACATTTTTTGCAATATAGGTTCCTTGACCAAGCACAATTTTTGCGTCATATGTCTGAAAGTGATTTCCAAAATTAATAAAGTTTGGTAAATCTTCAGGTTCAAATATAACATTCTTTCCACATTCTATGTCGGGAGAGCAAGGCCATTTAATACCTATATTTTTGCCATAAATAATTCTATGCCAGATGTCACGATATGCCTACATCCCCCCCCTCACTAAATAGAGTTGAAAACCAACTTGTTTTTAGATATTTTTTATCATAAAAAATTCTGCCAAACAGCAGAACAGTTATCCATGCTGGTATGCTGCGAATTACTTTCCCAATAGTCTGAATATATTTTTTCATGTACTCTCGCCCACTTCTTCAAATTCATATTTATCTCTCTGATTTAGACGTATTGTAATCCTCTTATATCTTTTGGAAATTGCTTGTCTTTGTTCAAGCGTAATCACTCCATCATACCTTTTCACTCTATTTGTCATAATGCATTTCTCCTTAAAGAATCTGGTAGATTTATATCAATTTCAGCATCACTAAATTCATTATCTTTGCTGACTTTCAAGGCATTTGCTGCAAGCTTAACAGCTTTATCTGTAGTGTTTGGTGCTGTTTTGTAGACATCAGCTAACTTATCAACCAATTGACGATATAATTCTACGATTTCTATTTCTGATTTATTTCTTAGCTTAATTTCAACTAAAAGCAACTGAAGTTTATTTCTGATAATCAGTAACTCAGTAGCTGAATTTTTATGGTTAGTTATTGACTTTTGAATTTCAAAAGATTGAAAAAACATACTTATTAATGTACTAATAAAAGAAATAATCGTTGCTACAATTTTTATAAGAAATTGTTCTATAAAAATTAAGGAAATTAGGCCTGCTGAAGTTAAAGCACTACAAGTAATTCTCAAAATTTCTAAATTTTTATAGCGTCTTGTTAACGTTTTTTTAGTTTAAGTGACTATGTTTTTATCACTGGAAAGCCAGGAGAAGGACGAAATTTTATTTCCCCAAATCCAAATTAGGTAGGATATCTAAAAAATTGAACTGTTGGTTAGATAAATATGACCTTGTTAGTAGTTCTTTATCTGTCATTTGATAGTGTGTCTTACAATGATACAGATAATATATTTCATTTTGGAAGATAAAAAATAACTTATCAAATTTACTTAAAAAATAATCTCCTGCTATCATTTCTTTAGGGTCAATAATTAGCGATGGAATACTTTCTTTTCCTTGCTGAATTGCATTTGCAACCCTGTGATTTCCATCAATCAGTAGATAAGTGAACGCCTGTGCATTATAAAAATGAACAAAAATAATTGGTTCTTTTTTTATCTCAATATCTTCTTTTTGATTTTCTGGTGGTGTCCACGTCACTAACTTTAGTTCTTTAGAAAATTTATTTAAGTTTACATCTTGTGAGTATTGTTGGTCTGACTTAGCCATTTGAACTAACGGTTCTACCACGAAATTAATCAATACTGATACTCCAGTATTAAAGTTAGTTTTATGTTGAAATTTTTCATGAGGTTGAAAATTTTCAATCAACTTTTGTAGGTAACTAGGGTTTCTCATTTTTCTTAATAAATCATTATCTGCACTTTTAAGTTGAGTTTTCCACTTGTTAAGGTAATTTCTCTGTAATTTTTCATTATCAAATATAGGCTGTTTTTCAAAACCTATCATTAATTTTTCATAATTAATATCGTAGGGGGTAAATGTTAAAAAATCAATAGGCATAATCTTCTCCTTTTACACTCTTATCATAACATTTTCTACTCTTTTATGCAGAAATTATCTGTTTAGAGGAGTAGAAAATCACTTAAATAGATACAAATAATTGACAATGTAAACCAAACGTATTACAATAAATAATGAAAGGTGGTGACGCTGATGGCAACTGTACCAACTCAAATTCGGATTGATGAGACCGTAAAAGCGCAAGCAACTTCATTATTTAATGATTTAGGAATGGATATGTCCAGCGCAGTCAATATTTTTCTTCGCCAATGTGTCCTACGTGGAGGGATTCCTTTCACGGTTGAAATGCCAAACTACAATGCAAAAACGCTAGAAGCTATTGCTGAAGCGAAACGGATTTCTCGTGACAATTCTGTAGCTTCCTATGACAATATGGAAGATCTAAAGAAAGCTCTGGAAGCCTAAATGTATCAAGTCAAGTTTACTTCTGCTTTTAAAAAAAGCTACAAACGAATGAAAAAACGAGGCTTGGATATTACACTCCTAGATGAAGTGATTGAAAAACTTCGCCTAGGGCAGACACTTGAAGAAAAATACCGTGACCATGAATTAAAGGGGAACTTCGTCGGCTTTAGGGAATGTCATATCAAACCTGATTGGCTCTTGATTTATCTGATTGAAGACGATATTCTAACCCTTACTTTAGCCGATACGGGCAGTCATGCGGATTTGTTTAAGATGTAAAGACAGTTCTTTGTGAGCTGTCTTTTTTGTTTTCTACTCTTTTAAGCTGATGAAACATTAGCTGTCAAGATGTCCGTTTAAATGGATATTTTTAAAAATTTCTATTCTAAAGGAAAGCGAGGAAAGAAAATGAATTATTATGAGCGAAGTTTTCAACGGATTTATGAAAGCTTCGTTTTTCGTTAAAAATATATCCTGATGAATACCACCAAAAACTTTTACTTCATCAGATTTTAGAAAGGATAGATACCTTATTTGAACACTACCGAAAGCTAGAATTGCCACTTTATCCCTTAGTACAATGGAATGGTTCTTATCGTTTAAAAGTCTATGTCCCAGCAAAAGTTAGAACTTCACTTGGAATTTCAGGCAATTATTATGATAAACGTTTTAAAACAAAGAAGGAGGCTAAAGAAGCTGAATTACAGATTTTAACCGACATCAATACAATCCAAAAAGGGGAAGCGCTCCCTCATCAAGCTATGATTTTTATGTCGGTACTACCTTTTAATTGTATTAGACCAGCTTCCAATTCTCATCATTCGAGTTATCAATCAGAATATTTCTTTTATTACTCAGTAATTCATCACTCACAAAATATTGCCCTAGTCTCTCTACAAAACCACAATTCTGACAAGTATATAGATAATCTTTTTTTATTTCCCTCACTAAATTGATATTGAACTTATATATCCTCCCGCATTCTTCACATGTCATGCTAAGATTATCACCATTAAATATGAAATCAAAAATACTTTCTAATTCTTTATTTTCTTCTCCAGATAAAGCTAAAATTATCTTTAAATTTCTAATATACCGGTTAAGGGTAACTATTTCTAAATCAATATCAAAATATTTCTCAAATATAGCAATAGCTACTTCTACTAAATAAATTAGAATGTAGGGTGTTTTCTCATAGAACAAATGCCAAAAATCATCCCAAATCTTATCATCAGAAAATATAAAATTAAGATTTCGCTTTTCCGTAGGATAATTTTTATTCTTTGTCACCAAATGAATAGATTGATCAAATACACTTGTTAAACTATTTTCTACCTTTCGATTATATATAATGTCATATAGTAATTCAGGATCAAGTAATTCTCTACTAAAATCCAAAAAACCATTTTCATACTGAATCGATTCTTTTGCTTTTAAAATTAGGTCAATAACAAATTCTTTTTTACCCTTCAAATCACTTACGTCATATTCCCTAAGCTCTCCATATTGTATTTTTTCTAAGAAATCATGTGGTTTAACCAATATCCAACTTAAATAAAATAAATTATCTTGAAAAGGTTTCCTAGCAAGAGAAAATGCAACAGTAACTTTTCCCCTCTCTATACAACTCAGAGATTCAAATAGATAGTAATTTAAATCACGTAAAATTGAAAAAAAGATGTGAGGTATATATACATATTCAGAAATATCTAAATCTTTTTGTCTATCTAGTTCATCAAACAAGTCAATTTCATCATTTATCTCATTAGTAAATCTAAAAGATAGACTGGATAATTGATATTTATCAGCTTTAACCAAAATATCAACTAGTATATCATACAAATATAGCATTAATTGATGACGTTTTCTATACTTAGTTGGTAATAATTCTGATATGTGAGATTTAGCCAATATTACTTTCCTCAATTCTTTTTAACTCTACATAACTATATTATACTCTAAAAGTACTCAGTCTTTATCTAGAAGGTTCCTATATAACTTAACAATTATTTTAAGTGTAAACCTAGAAAAGCACTTTACAAATAGCTTTGAAATATTTATATAATCGTATCAATTAACGTTTTAAAGCAACTGACTTTGCCAGCTCCCAGTCATATTATAGTGTCGATATAGCAAAAAAACAATGGAAATTCCATTGTTTTTTTGCTATATCGACACAAGAGGAAACATCAACAAGCCTCTACATGCTGACTATCTAAACAATAAAATGAAAAGTATCAGAAAGCGACATAAAGAGCTGGCACATGCTACACCTCATAAACTGCGACATACAGGAGCAACGCTTGCTAAACAAGCAGGAATAAGCTTAGAAGCTATTTCTGAGGCACTAACCCACAGCGACACAGGTACAACACAGATTTATGTCAATACTTCTAATGTAGTCCCTATGGCAGTCGGTGAATTTGCCTTAAAGTCTCTAAAACAATGAGGTGAAAATAAGGTAAATTTTGGGGTGAACTCTTGATTTTTAGACAAAAAAAGACATCCAAGAGAAAATTCTTGAATGTCTGTAAACGTTGATATATCGTATTGATTAACGTTTACTAAATTGTGATGCTTTACGAGCTTTCTTAAGACCTGGTTTTTTCTACATTATGATATTTATGGTAAATTATCACTAAAATCAAGTAATTTTAAGAGATAAATCCTCAATATTTACATATATAATCCTTTTGAAAATCGAGAGGTTATCAAAGGGTTATCACATTTTAGTTTTCGGAGCTTATGTAGTTGAGAAATACGAAATACCGTATCATAAAGATGATGTACAGTTTAACAACAAATGTACAGTTTCTTCATTCCTGGACAATTTCTTTTTCTATTCTGAAGATATTATTTCTAGATATTTAAAAATAACAAAACAAATAGCAGATTATTTCTAAATATTTGAAAATAATTACTATTTATATTATACTATCTTTGAGGTAACTATTATGAACTATATTAAAAGACCACATTATTTAGACTTTTTAAGAAGACATCGTGATCGGCCAATCATCAAAGTTGTGAGTGGAGTTAGACGAGCTGGTAAATCTGTTCTCTTTCAACTCTATAAAGAGGAGTTACTAGCAACTGGAGTAGACGAGGATCAAATCATATCCATCAATTTTGAAGATCTGAGTTATTATGACCTGCGAGATTTTCAAACATTATTCGCTTATATAAAAGAAAGATTAGTTAAGGAAAAAACATACTATATCTTTTTAGATGAAATTCAACATGTTGAAAAATTTGAACTGGTAGCAGATAGTCTATTCATCTTGCCAAATGTTGACCTCTATTTGACTGGATCAAACGCCTACTTTATGAGTAGCCAATTAGCTACAAACTTGACTGGTCGGTATGTTGAGATAGAGGTTCTTCCTTTGTCATTTGAAGAATACCTATCAGGTCAATCTCTCTCAGAGAATCTGAATACAACAGAAATTTTTAACAATTATCTCTTTAGTGCTTTCCCTTACTTATTGCAAACATCATCTTACGCTGAAAAAATTGATTATCTCAGAGGAATATATAACTCAATACTGTTAAATGATATTGTCACTAGATTGGGAAATCCAAATCCTACTATTATTGAGCGCATTGTACGAACCCTTCTCAGTAGTACAGGTAGCTTAATATCAACAAATAAGATTCGCAATACCCTTGTCAGCCAAAATGTTTCAATATCCCACAATACTTTGGAAAATTATTTGACGACTTTGACAGACAGTTTACTTTTTTATTCCGTTCCACGTTTTGATGTAAAAGGCAGAGCATTATTACAACGCTTAGAAAAATATTATCCCGTTGATTTAGGTTTACGACACCTCTTATTGCCAGACCACAAAGAAGATATTGGTCATATCTTGGAAAATATTGTTTATTTGGAATTGAGACGTAGATATTCACAAGTATATGTTGGTAATTTAGATAAATATGAGGTTGATTTTGTTGTTGTAACTGATCTTGGTCACTACGCTTATTATCAGGTCAGTGAAACAACACTTGCTCCAGAAACACTAGAAAGAGAACTTAGACCACTAGAAGCCATTAAAGATCAATTCCCAAAATATCTATTAACAATGGATACAATTCAGCCAACAGCAAATTACAATGGAATTGAGAAAAAAAATATCATAGATTGGTTACTAGAAAAGTAAATAAGTATAAATCATATAGCTAACTAGATTTGCAACAGTCTGTTATCAATGATTCTCCCTAAAACCTAACAAGATATAGTGAATTTAGAACACACTATCTAATGGGATAAAGTGGAATCTATAACTTCTGGAAGAACTATTATTACTCATAATGACGAATCTCCATTGAATTTTAATAACGATTTAATAATCAAACAGACTATAAAGAGACTGAGCAATCAAGCTTTAAAATCAGAAAAACGCATAATATCAAGGATTGAATGAACAACCTTGATATTATGCGTTTTATTATGGAAATATTTGCTTCATTTTCTCCGCAAATAGAGTTTTTGCTATCCTATTTTCTCTATTTTTAATGACTTACTTCAACTTCATACCTCTTGGAAAAAACAACAAAAATACGAACTAGCACAGTTCGGTATCATCAGCAATCCAGAACAATTTGTCTTTACCTATATAGATACAAAGGAAAACATAAACAAACCTCTCCACTCTGATTACCTAAATAACAAAATGAAAAGCATTCGAAAACGTCACAAAGAGTTAGCACACGCTACACCTCATAAATTACGACATACAGGGGCAACGGCTGGAACATCTATTGAAGCTATTTCTGAGGCTCTAACACATAGTGAGGCAGGCACAACTCAAATTTATGTCAACACTTCAAATGTCATTCCAATGGCTGTTGGAGAGATTGCTTATCGCAATCTTAAAAAGTAATGGTGTGAACCATGAAGTGTTGTAAATGCTGTATTGTAGCTGGTTCTTAACGTTTTGAGAATTGTGATGCTTTACGAGCTTTCTTAAGACCTGGTTTGGAAAGTATGAGTTTCAGTTGGACTAAAAATAGCGTAATATCAAGGTTTTTATGAACGATATTTACTGATTGATTTCATAAAATTTGAATCAATATTTCTTAAATAGGGGAATAGTTCGGTTCTGTAAGTATTAATATAATACACCTACAAAGCTTATTATATCAGATTTTCCCCAGTTTTAGAAAAATAGGTAGAGAAAAAAAACAACATCTGGATTTTCCAAAAAATCTTGACAAAGTCCTCATATAACCGTTTCTGCATTTTATTATATCATTTTTGACTTAGAAAATAATATATAATAGAAGATGATTCGTCTTTTTAAACGGACTTATCAAAAACTGGAATTCTATCAATATTTTGGACACATTTTGGGAGGAAAATTTGAAGGCTAGCGCCCTTCGGTTGCTGGACCCCTTCTACGACCAATTCTCTGTACTCTACAGGGGACTGGTCATTCAATTTTTGTTGAATTCTAGTTTTATTATAAAATATGATGTAATTTTTGACAATATCTGTTATACTATCTCCAGTTATGTTTCTTCACTTATGGAGATAGAAGGTTTCAGACTTTAGGACGGAATGAAACCATTCGATACAGGCATTATCTGCTGATGTTCCCTTACGGGACATGGAGCGGGTGATGCCTTTTTCTACACAAGCCTGATAGTAAGCTTTTGAGGTGTAAACCGATCCCTGATCACTGTGTAAGATCGCTCCTTGAGGTAATTCCAATTGATGGAGCGTGTCCAACACAAAGTCCGTATCCTGACAATCTGAGATGGTATAAGCCACAATCTCACGATTATAAAGATCCATGATGGAGGACAAGTATAGCTTACATTTACCTAAGTATAAATAAGTAATATCTGTGACAAGCTTCTCCATAGGCTTGTCTGCTTGAAAATCACGATCCAGCTTATTGTCTGTTACATGGTAAGGCTTCCCTAATTTAGGTTCCTTCTTGGGACGGGCACGGCAAAGGTAGCCCTTTTCCTTCATGATACGATAGACCTTCTTGCGATTAACGACGAGGTTATAAACTTTCTTTAGTAAGCGAGTGATGGTTCGATAGCCGTAAATAAAGTGATTTTCTATACAGAGTTGTTCGATTTTATCTGCTATTTCGCCTCTTTTCTGAGAATTCTTACACTCCTGTTTCCAGCGATAAAAGGTGGAGCGTTTGACGCCGAAACATTCTAAAATAATAGATACAGGGAACGTTTTCTTATACTCTTCTACTAGCTTGATAAGACTTACTTTGTCGATTCTCTTATCAAGCTCTGATACTTTTTTAGTAATTCTACCTGCAATCGTAACTGTTCCACTTCAGATAACTGTTTCATCCCATTACCATAAGTATATTGTTTCCCCACGGGTTGGTGGAAACGGTACAATTCATCATTCTGATACCATCGCTACCAGGTCTTGGCCTGACTAGCATTTTTGATGCTGAGGGTATCCATGATAACTTTATTTGATTTGCCTGCCTTCTTCATTTCGATACAGGCTAGCTTAGTTTCTACTGAATATGCTTTTTGACCATAACAAAACACCCCTGTTTCTAGTTTACCACAACAGGAGTGTTTTCTTGTGTCTCATTTTATGGGTGCAGTGCCGACCCTAGGGATTCTTTCGTTCTCATATATACGTCATTAGTATAGGCTAATTTGATTTAAATTGCAAGAGAAATAACATTTTACATAAAAATCGGTGGGTATTTTACAATTTTTGCATATAATAGAGCTAAAAAGCAACTGATTTTAAGAATTCTTATCTAAAACATTCGAAAATTCCCCTTAACCGTAGCGGAAAGTTGTTTTCTTTTCCCTGTTATAATATACTATTACTAACATTAGATGAAAAGGTGACTCTATGACTATAAATCAACTGCTTCAAAAGCTGGAGCCTACTAGCCCTATCCTTCAAGCTAACTTTGGAATTGAACGCGAAAGTCTTCGTGTCGATAGACAGGGAAAATTAGCACATACGCCTCACCCTTCCTGCCTAGGAGCTCGAAGTTTCCACCCTTATATTCAAACAGATTTTTGTGAGTTTCAGATGGAACTCATCACACCAGTTGCTAAATCTACCACTGAGGCTCGTCGATTTCTTGGAGCCATTACCGATGTAGCTGGACGTTCCATCAGTAAAGATGAACTTCTCTGGCCCTTGTCCATGCCTCCTCGTATCAACGCCCAAGAAATCCAAGTTGCCCAACTGGAAAATGAATTTGAACGCCATTATCGTAACTACCTAGCCGAAAAATACGGAACTAAACTACAAGCTATCTCAGGTATCCACTATAATATGGAACTAGGAAAAGATTTGGTTGAAGCCCTATTCCAAGAAAGTGACCAGATTGATATAATTGCTTTCAAAAACGCCCTCTATCTCAAGCTGGCTCAGAACTATTTGCGCTATCGTTGGGTGATTACCTATCTCTTTGGTGCTACACCTGTTGCTGAGCAAGGCTTCTTCGACCGAGAAGTGCCAGAACTCGTGCGTTCCTTCCGAAACAGCGACCATGGTTATGTCAATAAGGAAGAAATACAAGTATCTTTTGCAAGCCTAGAAGACTATGTCTCTGCCATCGAAAACTATATCGAACAAGGTGATTTGATTGCGGAAAAGGAATTTTACTCGGCTGTTCGTTTCCGTGGACAAAAGGTTAATCGCTCCTTCCTTGACAAGGGAATCACCTACCTAGAATTCCGTAACTTCGACCTCAACCCCTTTGAGCGTATCGGTATTAGCCAAACTACCATGGATACCGTACACCTACTCCTTCTAGCCTTCCTCTGGCTGGATACCCCTGAAAATGTTGATCAGGCTCTGGCTCAAGGTCACGCGCTGAATGAAAAAATTGCCCTCTCTCATCCTTTAGAACCTCTACCTTCTGAAGCTGAAACTCAGAACATTACGACAGCTCTAGACCAACTGGTGCAACATTTTGGGCTTGGTGACTATCATCGAGGTCTGGTCAAACAAGTTAAAGATGCCTTTTCAGATTCCAGTCAGACACTAGCTGCTCAACTTCTTCCTCATATCAAAGACAAGTCCCTTTCTGACTTTTCCCTTGACAAGGCGCTTGCCTATCATGATTACGACTGGACTGCCCACTATGCCCTTAAGGGTTATGAGGAGATGGAACTTTCTACCCAGATGCTGCTCTTTGATGCCATTCAAAAAGGGCTTCATTTTGAAATCCTAGATGAGCAGGATCAATTCCTTAAACTCTGGCATAAAGATCATGTTGAGTACGTCAAAAATGGTAACATGACCTCAAAAGACAACTATGTAGTTCCTCTTGCCATGGCTAATAAAACCGTGACCAAAAAAATCCTGGCTGATGCTGGCTTCCCTGTCCCTGCCGGCGACGAATTTACCAGTCTAGAACAAGGTCTAGCCTACTATCCTCTTATCAAGGGCAAACAAATTGTGGTTAAACCAAAATCAACCAACTTCGGTCTGGGCATTTCCATTTTCCAAGAGCCTGCCAGCCTTGATAACTATAAGAAAGCTCTCGAGATTGCCTTTGCAGAAGATACAGCTGTTCTTGTTGAAGAATTTATCCCAGGAACCGAATACCGTTTCTTCATTCTGGACGGGCGTTGTGAGGCTGTCCTCCTTCGTGTCGCTGCTAATGTTGTCGGTGATGGCAAACACACCATTCGTGAATTAGTCGCTCAGAAAAATGCCAATCCATTGCGAGGCCGTGACCACCGCTCACCTCTGGAAATCATTAAGCTAGGAGACATCGAACAATTGATGTTGACTCAGCAAGGTTATGCACCTGATGATATTCTCCCAGAAGGGAAAAAGGTCAATCTCCGCCGTAACTCCAACATCTCTACGGGTGGTGACTCTATTGATGTCACTGAGACAATAGATTCCTCTTACCAAGAATTGGCAGCAGCTATGGCAACTAGCATGGGGGCCTGGGCTTGCGGGGTTGACCTCATCATTCCAGATAGAACTCAGCCTGCTAGCAAGGAAAAACCTCATTGCACTTGTATCGAGCTCAACTTCAATCCCTCTATGTATATTCACACCTACTGTGCTGAAGGTCCTGGACAAGCTATCACTCCAAAAATCCTAGACAAGCTTTTTCCAGAAGTTACCACAAGTCAAACCTAAAACCTAATTCTTAGGAACAAACAAATCACCTTTATCTCGATGATATGATACCTCTTAAGTAGACAAGGTAAATACCTAAAATCTACGGCTCTTTGTCAACTGTAGTGGGTTGAAGAAAAGCTAAGCTCGAGAAAGGACACATTTCGTCCTTTCTTTTTTGATATTCAGAGCGATGAAAATTCGCTTCTTGAAGTTTTCAAAGTTCCGAAAACCAAAGGCATTGCGCTTGATAAGTTTGATGAGATTATTGGTTGCTTCCAATTTGGCGTTGGAATAGGGTAGTTGAAGGGCGTTGACGATTTTCTCTTTGTCCTTTAGAAAGGTTTTAAAGACAGTCTGAAAAAGAGGATGAATCTGCTTTAGATTGTCC
>NZ_KV802698.1:263382-286164 GCF_001810785.1 Streptococcus sp. HMSC073F11 | reverse complement strand
GAATCTGCTTTAGATTGTCCTCAATGAGTCCGAAAAATTTTTCTGGTTCCTTATTCTGAAAGTGAAAAAGTAAGAGCTGATAGAGATGATAGTGGTGTTTCAAGTCTTCTGAATAGCTCAAAAGCTTGTCTAGAATTTCTTTATTGCCTAAATTGTCAAATTAAGTTAAACTTTTCAAGTAACTCAGAAAAACTTGGTAGGGTGATTGAAATAGTTCTATATAGTAATTCATAGACTACCCTCTGTTCAACTATTCCCCATTCATCTGTAACAAAAAAATATTTCTCATGATGTCGCCAAATATGTTGTCCATAACCTTTTATTTCCTCAAACTTACTAACTTCTTCCCAGCCTAGTTTACTATATTCCATGTATGTTCTCCGATCTTTTCACTAATATCTTACATTACACCTTCAGGAATATCTCCTGTTGATCATTGTAACTATCTAGTTGACTGTTATACCAAACCCTGGAATTCTGTCAATATCTTCTTTTCCCTATTTTGATTTATTTCTCAGCTATATGGTATATTAGGATACTTTGAATTCACCTTAAACAAAAAAATGCACAAGTTAATTACAACCTGCACATCTTTTTAATTTTATATTTAAAAGAGACTATAAATCAACTTTCCGAAAAATAATGATTTTCCCGAAAGAAAGAGATCAACCTAAAAAATTACTTTCTTACTTATGTAATGTTTCTTTAATATAATATAGAAATAAAAAGTATGTAAATGAAAAGATTTATCACATTACTTTTAGTGTCTCTATCTACAATTTTATTAATTGCATGTTCTAACCAATCAAGCAATTCTTTAGATGGCGAATACCGTTGAATAAACGAGAGTAGAAATGAAGTTGCCTTTACCATTTCAGGTAACAAAGGAAATAGCAACAAAGGAGAGGCCGACACCTTTACAATTGATAAAGACAGTGCAACAATCGAACCGACTGGCTCTAATATCATAAACCGAAAAGAGAATTATACCTTCAAGGATGACGTATTCACTGTAGATATTTCAGGAACAAAGCAGGAGTATTACAAAAAGGATAGTGAAGAAATACAGCGACAAGTAAAACCCTCAAACTATTTGATATTCTTTATACAATAAAAACGCTTTTGTACTGACCCGCATAGCGGGTATTTTTTTGTCTCGTACCTAGCAGAGTGAGACAGGCTAATAGTCACATAATAAAAAATTTACTTAAAGTCAGATTTTAAATACTGTAGAATAGTTCTTTCTAAAACTTACTCCCAAATTTTTTTGCTCGTATAATTCATCAGGGGTTTGGGGATTCCCCAAAATTCAAATCATCCCAAAAAGTACATACACTTTGTGTATACAAATTTTGGGATGATTTTGGGAGTGTGTGTATACAGACTCTGAGCTCGCAAAGTCATATTATGATAAATCTTTCCTTCTCGATAAAATAATCCCAAAAATCAATTTGACTGTCATTTGTGTGTACAAATATTTTAAGAAGATATATAAAAAACGCTGCAAAATTTTTAACAGCGTTTCCTTATTTTAAAATTCTCATATGTCTTTCTTTTTTATGGTTAGCATCATAGTATTCCAGCATCGCATGATACAAACGAGCCTTCGTTTTATCTTGTTGTTTAATTCCATGAAGAAATAATTCTGCTCGCTTTAATTTCAATATGTATTCGCATATCTGATCAAAATCCTTATCCATATTACTTTTGAAAATAAACATCTTTTTCCTCCATCACATCAACTATTTTTTGCATCAAAATAGACATATCCATTTTGTTTTCATAGCTTATTCTCCCAACTACAGTTGCAAGACGGGCTATAGAATTGATATTCTTTCCGACTTGTTCCAACTCTTCTGTTAAAGGAACTAAACCTTCAAAAGAGACTTTTTGGATGTTCAAATCTGTTCGTATTAATTTTTGTCTAGCAAACTCAGAAAAATTACGAATATTTTCCTTCCTCATACAATCATTTAATTTTTTATTTTCTTCTTCCGTCAAAAAAACCTGTTTCAACACAGATTTTATTCTCATGGTCCTATCACCTCGTTTTCTTATTTAGTCGTTTTACAAGTTCTTTCACTTGTTTACTTGTCTTCTTTTCATATTCTATCATCAGCTCAACGCAGTAGTGAAATATCCTTACATTATCCAAATCCTCACTTTGTTCTGCTATTCTTTCTAACTGACGTAAGTTATTGATAATTCTTCTAACTTGAAATATAAAGTCATGATAAGATTCAAAATCAAATTGAAGATAAATAGGCGAGCTCTTAAATAACATTTTTCTGGCATAAGAGGAAAAACTTAGATGATTTGTCATTTCAATCAAGTTATTCACTATTTCATTTTGCTCCTCAGTGATGTAACATTTCTTTAGAACAGTCCTATATCTACTCATTTATCATATACTTCTTTCGGGCATTTTCATGGGCAATAGCTTTGCACTCCAGCATACGTTCCTGCTTTAAATTCTCCATAGACTTAAATAAATACGCCAAAGGAGACGTCGCATCCTCAGGAATCCGTTCAATCATGCTAATGACTTCATCACTAGTTACATACCCACTAGCCAAATACTCGCCTATCTTCATCTTCTGAGCATGTGTTAAAGTGTAATTGTTAGGATACAAAAATCTATCATTGTACTTATAAGAAATGGATTCTAACAAAGAATAATATTTGGGTGGAATATAAGTTTCAGGCTTTCTAGAACTATTATCCAGTATATTCTCAATCTCTTTCTTATTCTTATTCTTACTCTTGTTCTTAATCTCTTGCGTTACATTATCATTTTCATCCGTTACTGTAACGTTACAGTCTAAAACGAGTTGTGGCTCGCCTGTAATTAGTGCTTTTTGTTTTTGTCTATGACGAGCAACACGTTCCCTAGTTTGTTTTCTAATCTTTTCTAGTCCATCTATATTCTGATGTTTCTCCCATTTTGGAATGGTAATAGCGCCATCTATGATTTCTATCATGCCAAATTCTTCAAACATGCTGAGAGCTAATTTTACAGATGTAGCCTTTCGCCTAAACACTGTTGAAAGCATCTCTTCTGTGTAATAAACCTTGTTCCCTAGACTTAATATGCCACTATTATTTTGCTTTCCTGCAAGCACCAGAATTTTAAACCATATTACAATAAGAGTATCTCCTTCTGGCATTGATTCTATTAGCTGAATTTTTTCATCATCAAATATATCTGTTGTTATCTTGATCCACTGAACACCATTCATACGAGTACCTATCTTTCATATTGCTTCAACCATCGTGTTACTGCTCTTTTATCGTATAAAGTCACTCCATCAATCACCATGGTTGGCATTCCTTCTTTCGTCCATTTTTGGATTGTTGTCGTAGATACATCTAACCACCTAGACAAACCTGACATACGAACCATAGGTTTATAAAGTTCTTTATCTTCAAATACTCTTGCTACAGCATTTGAAATCATCTCATCATAGTGAGCACGTAATTGCTTCTCTAATTCTTTAGGAAGCTGGACAACTAAAGTAGTTTCCGACATAAATTCACACCTCATTTCTAAATTAAATAAGCTCCGAAACCATTTATTTTGTTATTCATTTTGAATTATATATCCTTTTTGAATTTTTGTCAAGCTTTTTTTATTCAAAAAGAATAAAATGTGTTATAATGATAAAAAGGAGGTTCTTATGACGAATCATATTACTAAACTGATAGAAAATAGCGGAAAAAAATTGACAGAAATTAGCGAAGCTACAAATATAGCCTATCCTACACTTTCTGGATACAATCAAGGAATCCGCAAACCTAAAAAAGATAATGCTGAAAAATTGGCAAAATACTTTAATGTTTCCGTCGCTTACATTATGGGACTTGATAGCAACCCACACGCTCCATCAAATCTTAAAATTGTTACAGATAGTTTCAAAACATCTAAAATTGGTTCTGTGACACCTTTTAAAAGCGATATGGAGAAGTTAAAGAAGAGTATCGAATTTGGCGAAAGGGCATTAACACTACCACTTGATGATAGTTTTTCAGATGAATTTCGTCATATATTCTCAGAATACCTAGCTGAGAAAAACAAACGTTTTATGTCTGAGTTTATAGATTATATGAATCACCAAAATAAAGATTCTAAAGTTTGGCAGAGCTGGATTAAAACAGACGAATACGCTATCCGCCAAGAAGATAGAAAAAATAGATAGACACTCATTTCTCAATTACATAAGCTCCGAAAACTTAGATACGGAGAAAAAATGTCTATACACAAATACAAAACAAAAAAAGGAATCCTATACTATGTCAGCTTTTACATTGGCTTAGATGCTTATGGAAAGAAAAAAAGGCACTTAAAGAGAGGGTTCAAAACCAAAAAAGAGGCAAAATTGTACGAAGCTCGTTTAGAAGCTGGTGTCGTTGCCCCCACAGTAAGTACCGACAAACCTAACCCAAAAGTCACTTATAAAGAACTTTATCAAGAATGGTTTAATGCCTATGTTGGTACCGTTGAAGAAACAACTTCTTCCCAAACTAAGAATATCTATCGAATACATATTCTACCAATATTTGGCGATAAATTTATTGACCAAATCAGTCCTTTAGACTGTCAAAACTTTATTACACAAAAATCTCAGACTTTCAAAAATATCAAACAGATAAAATCCTATACCTCAAAAATTTTTGATTTTGCAATCAACATGAACTACATTGATCGAAATCCAATGAAGAATGTTATCATGCCTAAAATCAAAAAAACTAGATCAGATAATTTTTGGTCTCTGGAGGAATTACATCATTTCCTTGATATAGTGAAAGAAACTGAGCCATTTAAACATTTTGCTTTATTTAGACTGCTTGCATTTAGTGGACTACGAAAAGGGGAGTTATACGCTTTAAAATGGGCTGATATTAACTTTGACAGCAATCTATTGAACATAGATAAAAGTCTAGGAAGAATTGACGGTAAAGCGATTGAAAAGAGCACAAAGAATGAATCTTCAGTTCGTACAATCTATCTTGATGATGAGACAATCGATATTATTAAGCAATGGAGAAATTTCTATCTGAAAGAACAATCTCAGCTTCCTCTTACAAAGCTGAATATTAGTGATGAATATATGTTCTCTTACATATCAAGTAATGACAAAATTGAACCTTTGCATGCTGATTACATTAATAACGTACTGAATCGAATTATTAAAAAGCATAAATTAAAACCAATTAGCCCACATGGGTTTAGACATACACATGCAACACTTATGTCTGAAATTGGAATCGATCCTTCTAATACATCAAAACGTCTCGGTCATGCAAGCAGTCAGGTGACATTAGATGTCTATACTCACACCACAAAAACTGGTGAGAAAAACTCTATTGACAAATTTGCAGACTATCTCAATAAAGCAAAATAAATCATGATTTTAAAAATTTAGAAGAGGTTATCAGAAGGTTATCACAAAGCTATTTGAGCTCAAAAATCGACAAAAAAGCACTTTGCAAAATTTTTGCAAAGTGCTTTGAAACGTTGATATAATCGTATTGATTAACGTTTTGAGAATTGTGATGCTTTACGAGCTTTCTTAAGACCTGGTTTCTTACGTTCAACTTTACGTGAGTCACGTGTAAGAAGTCCTGCGCGTTTCAATGAATCGCGGAAGTCTGGGTCTACTTGAAGAAGGGCACGAGCGATACCGTGACGGATAGCTCCTGATTGACCAGCGTATCCACCACCTACAACGTTAACGAAAACATCGTATGAACCTGCAGTTGAAGTAACTGCGAATGGTTGGTTGATTACAAGACGAAGGTCAGCGTGTGGGATGTACTCTTCAACATCTTTTTTGTTAACAGTGATTTTACCAGTTCCTGGAACAAGGCGAACGCGTGCAACAGCGTTTTTACGACGTCCAGTACCTGCATATTGTGCTTGTGACATACTTTATTGTTCCTTTCCTTAGATAAGTCCTGAAATATCAAGAACTTCTGGTTGTTGTGCAGCGTGAGTGTGCTCAGCTCCAACAAATACTTTCAACTTCATACCTTGAGCGCGTCCAAGTGTATTGTGTGGAAGCATACCTTTAACTGATTTCTCGATCAAACGTACTGCATTTTTAGAACGAAGTTCACCTGCAGAGATTTGTTTCAATCCACCTGGGTGGTTTGAGTGAGTGTAGTAGATTTTATCAGTTGCTTTTTTACCAGTCAATTTAACTTTTTCAGCATTGATAACAATCACAAAGTCACCTGTATCAGTGTGTGGTGTAAATGTTGGTTTGTTTTTTCCGCGAAGTACGCTAGCAACTACTGCAGAAAGACGTCCAAGTGGTACATCAGTTGCGTCAACTACGTACCATTTACGTTCAACTTGGCCTGGTTTAGCCATAAATGTTGTTTTGTTCATGATTTCTCCTATATATAGTTCGATTTTTGTTTACGGTGATGGGTGTTCCTTCCCATCGAAAAGTATTTGGAAGGTTCCGGGGCCTTTCAAATGGGGTAAACAATACCGCCTACTATCATACCAAATTTCACCCCTAAAAGTCAATAGATATGAAAAATATTTTTCTGAATTCCACTCTTTTTATCTCTACAAAACCTCGCTTTCGCGAGGCTCTTCTATTTATAAGATAAGGCACGTTTAAAGGTTTTCCAAGGACCTAGATCATCTGTTTGCAGAACGAGACTAGCATACATACGTCCGATAAATACAGTTGCCGTTACTGCAAAAGCAATCGTAATCGCAAGCGAAATCCAAGCTTCTAACCCATTTGCATAACCATTAATAGCTCTAAACGGCATGAAGAAAGTCGAAATAAAGGGAATATATGAACCAATCTTCAAGATGAGATTGTCACCAGCTGCACCTAGAGCTGTCACTCCAAAAAAACCACCTATAATCAAAATCATCAAAGGCGACAAGGCTTTTCCTGAGTCCTCAGGACGAGAAACCATAGAACCTAGGAAGGCTGCTAAAACAACGTACATAAAGAGGCTAACCAAGACAAACAATAAGGTGTTGAGCGAGAAAGCCTCTCCTATATGGTTTAAAATACCAGATTGTGCCAAGATTGGTAGGTCTTTAAAGAGAAGAATGGCAGCAAGTCCACCCACGACGTAAATGCCAATATGGGTCAAAATCACAAGAAGCAGAGCCAGCATGCGAGCGTAGAAATAATGACTAGCTCGGATACTAGAGAAGACCACCTCCATAATTTTGGTTCCTTTCTCGCTAGCCACTTCCTGAGCAGTGACACTAGCATAGGTAATCAAAATCATATAAAGGAAGAAACCAAGCCCTGCGGCCGCAAAGGTTTGAATCATTTTTTTATTTTCCTTGGATTCATCAATTTTCTCCGTAAAGTTAACTGTTTGTTCCAAGCGTTTTTCCTGTTCTTGTGACAAATTGGCTGCCGAACGATTGAGTTGATATTGCAGTTCGTTAAGCTTATTGGTTACTGCTAGCTTGATGCCTGTTTCAAGAGAAGTTTCACCATGATAGACGGCCTTGAGGACGCTGTCCTCTTGGTCAATGGTTAAGTAACCCTTGATTTTCTCATCTTTGATAGCAGCTTGGGCACTGGCTTCATCCTTATAATCAAAGTTGATACCATTGGTACCCTTGAGCCCATCTTCCACAGATGGCACAGTTGTTACCACTGCTATCTTACTATTCTTGGCCATAGAAGACCCTTGGAGATAGCCAATTCCTACAGATAAGGCTAAAAAGAGGAACGGCGAAATCACCATAAAGAAGAAACTCCACGATTTGACATGTCGAAGATAGGTTTCCTTGATTACAACCCACATATTTCTCATACTTCTACCCCTGATTCTAGTTTAAAGATTTCATCGATTGTTGGCGCTTGCTGATCAAAGGTTGCGATATATTGCCCTTGAGTCAAGATTGGGAAAAGTTCCCTTCCAGCGCTCTCATCCTCCAAGATCAATTTCCAACTGCCTTGTTTAGTCAAGCTCACCTGTTTAACATGAGGAAGATTTTCCAATTCTTCCTTGCTTCGTTCACTTGAAACAAAGAGACGCGTTTTCCCGTATTGATTGCGGACATCCTGAACTGGTCCATGCAAGACCACACGGCCATCTCGAATCATGAGAATATCGTCACAAAGCTCCTCGACATTGGTCATGACATGGTCAGAAAAGATAATGGTTGCCCCACGTTCTTTTTCTTGAAAAATGACTTGCTTGAGCAATTCTGTATTGACTGGGTCCAATCCACTGAAAGGCTCATCCAAGATAATCAAGTCTGGTTCATGAATCAGAGTAATGATGAGCTGAATCTTCTGCTGATTTCCTTTTGACAGACTCTTAATTTTATCTGTTAGCTTCCCTTTCACTTCCAACCTCTTCATCCATTGAGGGAGTTTTTCCTTGATTTCCTTAGCATCCATGCCCTTTAGAGTCGCCAAGTAGCGAACTTGTTCAAGGACTGTCAATTTAGGCATGAGACTGCGTTCTTCAGGCAGATAGCCAATCCGAGCGTAGGTCTCTTGACGAATATCCTGACCATCTAGACTAATTTCTCCTTGATATTCTAAAAACTTCAAAATACTGTGGAAAATTGTTGTCTTCCCAGCACCATTTTTCCCGACTAATCCCAAAATACGACCTGGTCGCGCTTGAAAGTCAATACCAAACAAAACTTGCTTGGGTCCAAAACTTTTCTCTAGACTTCTTACTTCTAGCATCTTTCACCTCCGAAATGTCTTGCACTCATTATACTCCTTTTTGATAGCCTTTACAATGATTTCTGTCCATTTTTATCATCCTCATTTTAGTAAAAAATCTTAGGGTACTTTGAGCTATGAGTACATTATACACTGGTAAACTCCAATTTATCTTCTCTGTTCCTCAACTGTCTATTTTTGATCCTGAATTGTTATTTGAAAAGCAAAAATCCACCCCAAAGGATGGATTGATACTTTAACGCACTTCTGCATTGACTTTTTCTTCGAGCGATGCTTGGATTTTTTCCATATAGCGTGCGACTTCTTCGTCCGTTAAGCTATCTTCTGGATTTTGGAAAGTCAAGCTATAAGCCATTGACTTCATACCAAGTCCCAATTTTTCGCCTGAGAAGACGTCAAAGAGTTTGATATCTGTCAAACGTTTTACGCCTGCAGCTTGGATAGCGTCCACAACCTCTTGGTGAGTCACTTCTGCCTTGAGAAGGAGGGCAACGTCACGGCTAACTGCTGGGAATTTCGTGATTTCCACAAATGGAGCAGCTGGTTGAAGGGCAGCTTCGATGGCTGAAAGGTTAAGCTCAGCCACATACGTTTCTGGAATATCGTAGGCCTTAGCAGTGACTGGATGCACTTGGCCAAGAAAACCAAGAACTTGGTTACCGAGTGAAATCATAGCGGTACGACCTGGATGAAGGCTAGCGATTTCAGATGTTGCTGTATAAGTTACTTGGAGTCCCAAACGAGCAAAGAGGGCTTCAAGGATTCCCTTAGCATAGAAGAAATCAACTGGAACTGCTGCTGTTTGGAAATCTTTTTCAGCAACCAAGCCTGTCAAGGCAAAGGCGAAGCTATTAATCTCATTTGGAAGTTCTTCTTTTGGATTACCAGTTTGTTCAAAGACTTTTCCAACCTCATAAAGGGCCAAGTTTTTATTCTTACGAGCTACGTTATAAGCCACCGTATCAAGGATACCAGAAATCATATTTTGACGGAGGACAGAACGATCCACAGTCATTGGCCACATAAGTTCAGTAAGGTTACTTGGTTGAGCCGTAAACTCAACTGCTTTTTCAGGAGTTGTTAAAGCATAGGTGATGATTTCTGTCAAACCTGCTACCTCAGCAATGGTACGAACTTGACGGCGGAGTTTTTGTGTCGCAGTCAATTCACCAGCTGTACCGTCATCTTTTGGAAGACTGGTTGGCAAGCGATCATATCCATAGATACGAGCAATTTCTTCAAAGAGGTCTGCTTCGATAGTGATATCCCAGCGACGACGTGGAACGCTGACTGTAAAGCTATCTGCATTTCCAGAAAGACCAAAGCCAAGACGACGGAAGACGTCTTCTACATCCGCGTAAGAAAGTTCTGTACCAAGGACACGGTTAACATCAGCAAGAGTTGAAGAAACTTCCACATCAGAAGTATCAAGTTCACCCGCTGAAACGATACCCTTACGCACAGTCGCACCTGCAAGCTCTGCAATCATGCTAGCTGCCGCATCAAGAGCTTCGTTAACAGTTGCCACATTGATCCCTTTTTCAAAGCGAGAAGATGATTCAGAACGAAGGTTGAGGCGTCCGCTAGTCTTGCGGATGGATTTGCCATTGAAGACAGCTGCTTCAAGGACAACACGACTAGAATTTTCAGAGATTTCGGTTTCTTGACCTCCCATGACACCTGCAAGGGCTACTGGCTTGTCTGCGACAGTGATGACTAAGTCAGTTTCTGCAAGTTCACGTTCTTCACCGTCCAAGGTCACTAATTTTTCACCAGCACGCGCTTCACGCACACGAATCTCGCTTCCTTCAAAGGTATCCAGGTCAAAGGCATGCATAGGTTGACCAAAGCAGAGCAAGATATAGTTGGTTACGTCCACTACGTTGTTGATAGGACGGATACCTTCATTCATGAGAAGGTTTTGCAACCATTGTGGACTTGGTGCGATGGTCACGTTGTCCAAGATACGGGCTGCATAGTAAGGCGCCTTATCCGTTTCAATGCCTACAGAAAGGGCATCTGCTGCAGCTTCATTTGTTTCTGTTAAACTGAATTCTTTAAAGCTAACTGCCTTGTCATAGATGGCTGCCACTTCGTGCGCTACTCCACGCATAGATAGAGCGTCTGCACGGTTTGGCGTGATAGAAAGTTCGATGATTTCGTCATCCAAGTCTAGGTAAGAGAAAACTTCATCTCCAGGAATAGCATCTTCTGGCAAGATTTGGATACCATCTGCGAATTCCTTCGGTACAACCGAGTCAGAAATTCCCAATTCACCAAGTGAACAGATCATTCCAAGTGACTCCAAGCCACGGATTTTCCCTTTTTTAATCTTGTAATTATCCGCGATACGAGCTCCTGGAAGAGCTACCATGACCTTGATCCCAGCACGCACATTTGGGGCACCACAAACGATCTGACGGGCTTCTTCTTCGCCAACGTTAACTTGACAAACATGCAAGTGAGTTTCTGGCACATCTTCGCAAGACAAAATCTCACCGACGACAATTTTTGAGAGATCAGTAGCCGGTGATTCCACACCTTCTACTTCGATCCCTGTAGTTGACATTTTTTCAGCCAACTCTTGTGATGGCACATCAATGTCCACCAATTCTTTTAACCATTTATAAGATACAAGCATAATTTAGTTCTCCAGAATGACAGTTGCCACTCTAGTTTTTTCCTTTCCTATCATTTCAATAGAAGAATCCTCTTCTTACCTTAAATTCTTTTTCAGTAACCAATCTGTATCTACTTTTTGACCAACCATAAAATGATGTTGGCTAAATTTCTCAAAACCATATCGGTTATAAAACGCTTGAGCTTTTGTATTATGCTCCCAAACACCCAACCAAGCCCAGGAAAAACTATTTTTGGTAGCAAGTTCAAGAGCGAATTCAAACAGTTGCTTACCTAGTCCAAATCCTTGGAATTTTTGTAGCATATAGAGGCGTTGAATTTCAAAAGCATCCTCTAATTCTCTCTCAGTCTGAGCACTTCCCCAGTTGACTTTGAGAAAACCAGCTATCTCCTCTTCATGCATAATGAAATAGGTTTCGGAATCTGGATTTTCCAACTCAGTTGACAAAACTCTCAGACTATAAGCCTCTTCAAAGTATTCCTGTAACTGCTCTTCCGTATTATCATGAGCAAATGTTTCACGAAAGGTTTGTTTGGCAATTTTGGCCAACACCCCAACATCTGCCAGTTCTACTTTTTTAATCATTATTTAAACTGTTCTGAGAAGCGGACATCTCCTTGGTAGAATCCACGGATATCGTTGATTCCGTAACGGAGCATAGCTACACGCTCTTGTCCAAGACCAAAGGCAAATCCAGAGTAGACCGTTGCATCAATTCCACTCATTTCGAGAACACGTGGGTGAACCATACCAGCACCCATGATTTCAATCCAACCAGTTTTCTTACATACGTTACATCCTTCACCACCACATTTGAAGCACGAAACATCCACCTCAACAGATGGTTCTGTGAATGGGAAGTAAGAGGGGCGCAAACGAATTTGACGCTCTTCGCCAAACATTTTTTGCACAATCAACTGAAGGGTTCCTTGAAGATCTGCCATAGAGATATTTTTCCCAACAACCAAGCCTTCGATTTGGTGGAACTGGTGACTGTGGGTTGCATCGTCCGTATCACGACGGAACACACGCCCTGGCGAGATCATCTTCAAAGGACCTTTTGAAAAATCATGGGCATCCATAGCACGGGCCTGAACTGGAGACGTGTGAGTACGAAGCAAAATTTCTTCAGTGATATAGAAAGTGTCCTGCATATCACGGGCTGGGTGATCCTTTGGAAGGTTCATACGTTCAAAGTTATAGTAGTCTTGCTCCACTTCAAAACCATCCACGACTTGGTAACCCATACCAATGAAAATATCTTCGATTTCTTCACTTGTTTGTGTCAAAACGTGGCGGTGACCAGTCGCAACAGAGCGACCTGGAAGGGTTACATCGATGCTCTCGCTAGCCAGTTGAGCTGCGACTTTCTTTTCTTCCAAGAGTTTAGCTGTTTCTTCAAAAGCAGCTGTCAAGACATCACGAGCTTCATTAACGTGTTTCCCAATAATTGGACGCATCTCAGCAGAAACATCTTTCATCCCTTTGAGGATTTCAGTAAGCGAACCCTTTTTACCAAGGACAGAGACACGCAAATCTTGCATCTCTTTTTCATTTTCAGCAGTAATCTGCTTCAAGCTAGCCAGCGTTTCTTCACGAAGCGCTTTTAATTGTTCTTCAATAGTTGACATAATTCCTCCATCAGTCTCTCGTAGATAAAAAGAAAACCACATGCCAAAAACTCCACTCGGAGCGTTGACACGCGGTACCATCCGTTTTCATCTGACAAGTCAGACCTTCATTTCTAAATCCATGCGCAAGTGAATTCACCTAGCTTTCATATAAAGAGCTTGCAGTCACGGCTCTCCTCCCTGATATACTTCCCTTAGGCTACTAGTCTTGCGGATTTCTATTCAATTACTACATAGTTTATCAGATTTTTACCATTCTTGCAAGACCTATCTCACTTCTGCTTGCCTTTAAATCGCCATTGGAAGCGGAGCTTATCATAGAAGGGAAACTCGATAAACAAGACTCCCAAGCCCACACAGAGACTGGCAAGAACATCTGATGGGTAATGAACTCCCAGATAGACCCTTGATACCAGCACACTGACTAGATAGAGGCCTAGCACGATTTGTACAATTTTTCTCCAGACTGGATTTTTAATCCGTTGACTGAGAATGACAATCAGAGAACCGACCATCAAGGTTACAGCCAGAGAATGGCCGCTTGGAAAGGAAAATCCCTTCTCCTCAACCAAGTGTAAAATAGCTGGTCGTGGGCGCTGATAGATATTTTTAAAGGTCACAATTAAAAGACCTGCCAAAGCCAGATTTCCCATCATGAAGAAACTTTCTATCTTCCACCGCTTACGATAAAAGGCAAAAGCTGTAATGGCAACCCAGGTGATAATCACTGGAATATCAATCAAGCGTGTGATGGCCCTAAAAAGAATAGTCAAGTAATCTGGCAAGTCTCCTCGAACGGCAGTCTGAATCGGTTGGTCAAAACCAACCAGCGTTTCAGGGTAAAATTTGACCATGTAGCCAAGAATAACGAAAAGTAAAAGGGCAAAACTGCCCTTCATTAAAAATGTTTGTTTATCTTTCATAATGTTTTAAGGTTGGTTTCAAGAGAATATACAACAACCAGAATGAAACGGAAAAGATTACTCCCTCAATCAAGTTAAAAGGTAATACCATGGTCATTAGGTAGTTGGAAAGTCCCAAAATTTTTCCAATATCAAAGTTAGCAAACTTAGCGTACAAAGGAACAGCGTAAACATAGTTGAGAACCAACATAGCCACGGTCAAGCCAATAGTTCCAGCTAGAGAGCCTAGTAGGAAACGAAGGGTTGTCCGTTCCTTTTTCCAAATCAAAGCAAATACGATGACAAAAACTCCCAAAGCTACGATATTCATTGGCAAACCAATGTAAGTATTCACTCCCTGGCTGTTAAGAAGCAGCTTCAAGAGTGAGCGAAGCAAGAGAATTCCTAGAGCAGCAGGCAAATCCATGACCACCAAGCCCACAAGGACTGGCAAGATACTAAATTCGATCTTAAGGAAGGATGCCGCTGGTAAAAGCGGAAAGTCAAAGTACATCAGCACAAATGAGATAGCTGATAGAATTGCAATGGTCGAAAGTCGACGTGTGTTTGTCATAACAGGTTCCTCCAATTTTCTATAAAATCAGAAGAAGTTAGAAAGGATTTTTCTATCTATTCTCACTTTTTATATCCCAAAAGTTCCCTCTCACTCTATTAAGGAAATTCAAGCAAGCGGTTACAGTTTAGCTATAAATCTATCAGAACAGACAAAGCTATTCTTTCGTCTTCTCCCATCCAGACTATACTGTCGGTTGTGGAATCTCACCACATCAGCTTGCGCTCGCGGACTTATTTGGCTAAGATATTTTAGATTTATCTAGGCGTCGCAGTCGAAGATAATACTTAAAGTATATCGAGACAAGACAACGACGAGAAAGCTAAAATAGCTAGTCAAATTTACCGCCGGTCGGGAATCACACCCTGCCCTGAAGACTCTTTTATCATAACAAAAAACGCTTGCAAGCGCAAGCATTTTGTTCATTTTCATTTTCATTTTTTATTTCAATTTATCCACTTCATAGGTATGAACAAGCTCAAGACCTGCAAAGTTCTGCTGGCGAAGAGCCTCATAGACAATCATGCAGACGGTATTAGACACATTAAGACTGCGGACATGTTCATCATTCATAGGAATACGAAGAGCCTTCTCAGGATGTTCGCGCATAAAGTCTTCAGGTAAACCCTTGTCTTCACGTCCAAAAAGAAAATAATGGTCCTCGTCAGTCGATAAATCCACATCAGAATACACTTTCTCAGCGAATTTAGAAATCAGGTAGAGTTTGCCCTTCATCTGAGACATGAAATCCTCCAAACTCTCGTAAAAATAAATCTCTAGCTTATCCCAATAATCCAACCCCGCCCGCTTCATCTTGCGATCATCGATAGGAAAGCCCATTGGCTTGATGATGTGGAGGGGAGAATTGGTCGCAGCGCAAGTACGCGCGATATTGCCTGTATTTTGTGGAATTTGAGGTTCAAATAATACAATGTGATTTGTCATGACTTGCTTCCTTTCACCATTGCAAAAAAATAGCCACACTGCCCGGAGTCAAGCTCAGCAAACAGCGTGGTTAAGGCATCGTTAACTTACCTCACAACAGGTTTGAAGTAAATCAGCGAAACTACTTTCTTAGTATAACACTTTCAGAATCATTGTCAATAGAAACGACTTGATTTTTTCAATTTTTTCAAGCTATTTCCAAGGGTTGTAAAATCGTCCCTGATTCTGCAAGATAAGTAGTAAACTAGCTACTAAAAACAAGGCTGCCAAGAGCAAGGTAAGATAATCTCCTTTTTTCAAGGCCTGATAACTATACCAAGTGCGTTTTTTCTCTTTCCCAAAGCGCCGAAGCTCCATGGCGGTCGCGATGGTATCAATGCGTTCTAACGAGCTAAAAATCAAGGGCGTAATAATGCGCAGATTGCCTTTGATTCGTTGCATAAGAGAAGCTTTCTTGGATAATTCCATCCCACGCGCCTCCTGAGACATCTTGATAGTAAAGAATTCTTCCTGCAAATCTGGAATATAGCGCAAAGTCAGGCTGACTGAATAGGCAATCTTGTAAGGCACACCAATTTGATTTAAACTGGAAGCAAACTGACTAGGATGGGTTGTCATCAAAAAGATAATAGCCAGAGGAATAGTGCAAAGGTACTTAATGGCCAGATTTAGCAGATAAAAGAGCTCTTGGCTGGTCAGAGTGTAGGCACCGATTCCCTGCCAAATCACACTCCTCTCTCCGTAAAGTCCAACCCCATACTCGGGAGAAAAGAGATAGACCATCAAGACGTTTAAAACGGCAAATACCGTCGCAAAAACGGCTACAAAGGAAACATCTTTAAAGCGGATTTCTGACAAATAGAGGAGAAAGACCGAAAAAATAGCAATCAGAACAAGCAGTCTGGTATCATAGCTAATCATGGCCGCCAATGATACAAGGATGAAAAAGAGGAGTTTACCAGCTCCTGACAAGCGATGAATCACAGTATCTCTATGCTGGTAACCGATTAATTTAGCTTGCATCCTTCTCTCCTTTCTTTATAAAATGCCGTTAAAGCAAGTGGATCCACGTCTAGTTTCTTGGCCAAGTTGAAGATTGAAGTTTCTTTTAGATTGGCTTTTACTAACAGCTCAGGATTGCTCAAAAGACTAGCTGGATCAGTATCGGCAATCAGTTCCCCATCCACCATGACAAGAGCTCGGTCTGAATAATCCAGCATCAATTGCATATCATGAGTAATCATGACAATGGTATGCCCTTTTTGATGCAACTCTTCGAGAAATTCCATAATCTCAGTATAGTTCTTCTGGTCCTGACCTGCAGTCGGTTCATCTAGGAGGATAATTTCAGCTCCTAAAACCAAAATCGATGCAATAGTGACACGTTTTTTCTGACCAAATGACAGGGCAGAAATGGGCCAATTACGGAATTCATAGAGACCGCAGATTTTCAAGGTTTCATAGACTCTCGTTTCAATTTCCTTCTCATTCACACCTCGCAAACGGAGCCCTAGAGCCACCTCATCAAAAATCATATTGGTTGAAATCATTTGATTAGGATTTTGCAGCACATAGCCTACTCGTTCCGCCCGTTCTGCTACCGAATCTCCTTTTATATCCTGCTCTTCCCAAAGATAGCGGCCTTCCGTCTGGATAAAGCTACTTATGGCCTTGGCTAGAGTTGATTTCCCTGCTCCATTTTTTCCGACAATGGCAATCTTTTCACCCTTTTTAATATCTAAATAAATGGATTTTAAAATCGGTCTATCATCATAAGAAAAAGACACATCCTCTAATTTAAAGAGTGACTGCAATTCTGGGGTTTCTTTTACCAGTTCCGTCCGCAACTGAATCTGGCCTTTTGAGATAGACAAGTTATCCAGATTTGCTAATTGTTCTTCCTTGGCTAAATCCACACCCAATTGACGGAGAGTGGTTAGATAAAGGGGTTCTCGAATTCCATTTTGGGTCAATAAATCAGTCGCCAGTAGCTGGTCAGGGCTCCCATTAAAGAGAATACGACCATCATTGATCAAGACAATCCGATCCACAGGGCGATGCAGAACATCCTCCAAACGATGCTCAATAATAAGTGTCGTCGTTCCCTCTTCCTTATGAATCTGGTCAATCAATTCGATAATATCCTGACCTGACTTGGGATCCAGATTGGCAAGTGGCTCATCAAACAAAAGAATCGGACTCTCATCAATCAAGACACCAGCCAGACTGACCCGCTGCTTTTGTCCACCTGACAAATCCTGAGGACGCTGAGACAGTAAAGAAAGAAGGTCCAGCTTTTCAGCCCATTTATGAACACGGCTTTTCATCTCTTCTAAACTTGTTACATCATTTTCTAGAGCAAAAGCCAAATCTTCTGCCACAGACAGACCGATAAACTGCCCATCAGTATCCTGCAAAACTGTACTGACCAGATGAGACTTATCATAGATACTCATATCAAAGGCCGCTTGCCCCTTGATCAAAAATTCTCCAGACGTCTGACCCTTGTAAATATTGGGAATAATCCCATTCAAACATTGACCCAAGGTAGACTTACCTGACCCAGATGGCCCAACAATTAAGACTTTCTCTCCCTTATAAATGGTCAAGTCCACCCCTTGCAAGGTCGGTTCTTGTTGTGTTTCATACCGGAAAGAGAAATCCTTCCACTCAATTATAGCTTCTTTCATCTTACTCTCTTCATTCGCTTCTTAGACTTCTATTTTATCATAAATCTACCCCTTCTTGCAGTCTCTTCTCTTAAAATCTTAGCGCCAAAAAGATTCCTATCCTAGCTTACTTGTCTAACTAATCTATAAACATCGAAAAAGACTGGTTGCCCAGCCTTTCCCATCATTTTAATCCTTTTTCAAACTTCCTGCACGAGTTTGAGTTCCTGCATAGGCAAGCAAGAGAAGAGTTCCTGCAATAGCTACAGTTACAGCATTAGCAATTCCCGCAACAATCCCTTGGGCAAATACTTTTTCTGCAGCTTCTTGATAAATCACAACATCTCCAAGTGGTGCCAAGACACCCCAAACAAGGGCATTTGCAAGTAGTTGAATGAGGTTAAAAATAAGAATATCTTTCCAGTCAAAGACACCATTGATCACGCGAACGTACTTTCTAAATAGCCCCACAGCTAGACCAAAGAGCCCGCTAGCGATAATCCAAGTCCACCACAAACCGTAACCAGCAAGAGAATCCTTGATTGCATGACCAATCAACCCGACAAGCAAACCGATAATCGGTCCAAAAATAATAGAAAGTAGCGCTTGTACCGCATACTGAAGCTGGATGCTTGTATTTGGAACAGGGGTCGGAATGTTGATCATCCCGATGACGACAAAGAGGGCAGCGCCAATTCCGACAGCAACAACTTGTTTAATTGTAAATTTGATTTCCATACTATTTATTCTCCTATTTTATCCTTCTATTTTCTTTATTTCAATGGTCCAAGATGAACCGACACCCACATTATAGGCCTTGGCAAAGGAACCTTGGTTGATAGCCAGACCTAAACGATAGAGAGAGTTGATGTAAAGGATGGGTTGCCCAATTCTCACATCTGCAAATGATTTGCCATAAACAACCTGATTTTGATAAACCAGCATATCTGCGTGATAGATAGTCACTTCAAAACGGTCACCAAAGTCTGGTTCCAGTTTGTAAAATTCTTCTCGTGTGACAGAGGTCCAAAGCGAACCAAAACGCACATCTAGAATATCAATAGCTCCCTTTACCAGATGATCTTCAATGATTGTCTCTACGACTGGAAGTTCCACAATCTGATCTACACTGAGCTCTGGCCCCACTTCCTCAAAACTAATGTGACCACTAGCCAGTTTAGCACCAGTATAAGCATAAACATCACGACCGTGGAAAGTATAAGAATGCTCTGTGTTTTGACGTCTATTGGCCACTTCAGAAATTTCACGAATGGCTACAATACCAACGTGTTTCTTGATAAAAGAAAGCGTTCCATTGTCTGGCGTGACAATGTATTGATTTTTTACAGTCTTGGCAACTACACTCTTACGTTTCGAGCCGACACCTGGATCGACCACCGATACAAATGTCGTTCCCTCAGGCCAGTAATCTACCGTCTGAAAGAGACGATAGCTCCCCTCAAAAATATTATAAGGCGTGATATCGTGCGTCAAATGATGAATTTTTAAGGTTGGAGATTCTTCTAAAGCCACTCCAATCATAGCCGATACCGCACCATCAACCAGACCAAAGTCTGATTGTAATACCAGTAAATTATTATTCATTTTATCTCCTTGTATATCCTTTATCATACCATATTTCAGAGAAAGTCGCTAATAGCTATTTCAATTGATTAGGGTATAGTTTTACCTTATAGCAAATTTCCTACTAAAAGCTCTTGTTATTAGCTAGTAGGTGCATTTTTTCTTGAAAAAAGGTATGATAGTTACATCATGAAAAAGTAGGTTTTATTATGAAAATTATCCTTGTCGGAGGGGGAAAAGTTGGTTCTGCCCTCTGTCGCTCCTTGGTTGCAGAAAAGCATGATGTTTTGCTGATTGAGCAAGACGAAGCTGTCCTCAATCATATTGTTAATCGCTTTGATATCATGGGTATCCTTGGTAACGGGGCCGATTTTACCATCCTTGAGCAAGCCAGTGTCCAGGATTGTGATATCTTTATCGCCCTGACTGAATACGATGAAGTGAACATGATTGCAGCCGTTCTAGCCAAAAAAATGGGAGCTAAAGAGACCATCGTTCGGGTGCGGAACCCTGAATATTCTAACTCTTATTTCAAGGAAAAGAATATTCTCGGTTTTTCTCTTATCGTTAACCCTGAGCTCTTGGCTGCCCGCGCTATCGCGAATATCATTGACTTCCCCAACGCCCTCTCTGTCGAACGTTTCTTTGGTGGACGGGTCAGCTTGATGGAATTCACTGTTAAATCCTCCAGTGGTCTTTGCCAAATGCCCATTTCTGATTTTCGGAAAAAATTCGGCAATGTCATTGTCTGTGCGATAGAGAGGGATCATCAAATTATCATTCCAAGCGGTGACATGACCATACAGGATAAAGATAGAATCTTTGTCACTGGTAACCGTGTTGATATGATGCTCTTCCATAATTATTTTAAATCTCGTGCCGTGAAGAGCCTTCTTATTGTTGGAGCTGGTAGAATCGCCTATTATCTACTAGGTATCCTAAAAGACAGTCGTATTGATACCAAGGTTATTGAAATCAATCCTGAAATCGCTAGCTTCTTTAGCGAGAAATTCCCAAACCTCTACATCGTTCAAGGAGATGGTACCGCAAAAGATATCCTGCTGGAAGAAAGTGCTCAAAACTATGATGCCGTTGCGACTCTAACAGGGGTTGATGAGGAAAATCTGATTACCTCTATGTTCCTTGACAGGGTAGGTGTACAAAAAAATATCACCAAGGTCAATCGTACCAGTCTCCTCGAAATTATCAATGCGCCTGATTTTTCAAGTATCATCACACCTAAAAGCATCGCTGTAGATACGATTATGCACTTTATTCGTGGTCGGGTTAATGCCCAGTATTCAGACCTTCAGGCCATGCACCATCTAGCCAATGGCCAAATCGAAACCCTGCAATTTCATATCAAGGAAGCTAATAAAATGACTTCCAAACCTCTTTCTCAACTAAAACTAAAAAAAGGGGTTCTTATAGCAGCCATCATTCGAAAGGGCAAGACTATTTTCCCTACTGGGGAGGATATGTTGGAAGTTGGAGACAAGCTCCTAGTAACAACCTTGTTGCCAAACATCACCAAGATTTATGACTTGATCGCGAGGTAAGAAATGAATAAAAGTATGATTCGTTACCTCCTTTCAAAATTACTTTTGATTGAAGCTGTTCTTCTTTTGGTTCCTGTGTCTGTCGCTGTCTATTACCGTGAATCGAGCCAAGTCTTTACGGCCCTCTTTTCAACAATAGGGATTCTCGTATTACTAGGCGGTTCAGGAATTTTACAAAAGCCCAAAAATCAACGGATTTATGCCAAGGAGGGAGTCTTGATTGTTGCCCTCTGTTGGATCCTTTGGTCCTTCTTTGGCGGTCTCCCCTTTGTTTTTGCTAAGCAAATTCCCAGCGTTATCGATGCCTTTTTTGAAATCAGTTCTGGCTTTACAACTACTGGAGCAACTATTCTGAACGACGTTTCGGTTCTCAGTCGTTCCCTCCTCTTCTGGCGAAGTTTTACCCACTTGATTGGAGGGATGGGAGTGCTTGTTTTTGCACTTGCTATTATGGACAATGCCAAGAATAGCCACCTAGAAGTGATGAAAGCTGAGGTTCCTGGCCCTGTTTTTGGCAAGGTTGTATCCAAACTCAAAAATACTGCCCAGATTCTCTATCTCCTTTATCTAGCTCTCTTCTCCCTCTTTGTCATCATCTATTATCTGGCTGGCATGCCCCTATTTGATAGTTTTGTCATTGCCATGGGAACAGCAGGTACAGGAGGTTTTACAGTCTATAACGATGGAATCGCCCACTATGGTAGCTCACTGATTACCTATCTAGTTAGTATCGGAGTTTTGGTTTTTGGGGTAAATTTCAATCTCTACTACTACCTCATGCTCCGTCGCGTCAAAGCCTTCTTTGGAGATGAAGAACTTCGAGCTTACTTGGTCATTGTACTGCTTTCTACAGGCTTGATTAGCCTCAATACCCTCTATCTCTATCCAGGATTTTCAAAGAGTTTTGAAATGGCCTTCTTCCAGGTTTCCAATATCATTACAACGACTGGTTTTGGTTACGGAGACATTACCAACTGGCCCCTCTTCTCCCAGTTTATCCTTCTCTTCCTTATGGGAATCGGTGGTTCTGCTGGTTCAACCGCAGGTGGACTCAAGGTTATTCGAGGCCTTATCCTTTCAAAAATTGCTAAAAATCAGATTTTGTCAATTCTATCACCCCACCGTGTTTTGACCCTCCATGTTAATAAAACGGTAATTGACAAAGATACCCAGCATAAGATTCTCAAGTACTTTGTCATCTATTCTATGATTTTGCTATCCCTTATCTTTATTGTCAGCCTAGATAGCAATGATTTTCTGGTTGTGACCAGCGCTGTCTTTAGCTGTTTCAATAATATCGGACCTATTCTAGGAACCACTTCTAGCTTCTCAATCTTTAGTCCTATCTCAAAAATTCTTCTCTCCTTTGCAATGATTGCAGGTCGATTAGAGATTTACCCAATCCTACTTCTCTTTATGAAGAGAACTTGGTCTAAGAGATAAAATACAACCACACCTTGTGTCTTACAAAGTGTGGTATTTTTATTTTCATACTCTTCGAAAATAAAATTCAAACCACGTCAGCTTCGCCTTGCCGTATATGTGTGACTGACTTTGTCAGTCTTATCTACAACCTCAAAG